>JBEKGC010000005.1:0-64126 GCA_050013055.1 Streptosporangiaceae bacterium | reverse complement strand
GTGGGGCCAGCCGGGATGAAGTTGGGATTAGGGGTAAATCTGGGGCTCGCCGGAGTGAAACTGGGGCTGAGACGAGGGTTACCGAAGTTGAAGCCGCACGCCTCGCAGAACTGGCCGGACCTGACGGTGCCGCACCTAGGGCAGGGTTCGCCACCGACCGCCTGGTCGGCTCGGTGCGCGCCTGCCTTGGCGGACAGGCCGGCAGCCGGGGTCGCTGGGGTCACCGGAGCCTTGGCCAGGCGCATGCCGCACACGTCGCAGAAGTCAGCACTGACCGAATCGTGGCCGTTAGGACATACCGTCATCGCCACCTCCCCTCGTCTCCTTTCCTTACCCGGGTTCTTTCCTCACCCGGACCGTCTTGGTCGACCTGGTGTCCAGGGCCATCTCGTCAACGTCGGAAACCTTTTGCTTCAGCCGGACCGTCCCGGTTTCCACATCTACGATGTCCACCACCTTAGCCAGCAGCTTGGCCGTGTCCTCATTTCCTGACTGATGCGCCAGCGCCACGGCCCGG
The DNA here is from genome assembly GCA_050013055.1 of Streptosporangiaceae bacterium. Taxonomy (GTDB): domain Bacteria; phylum Actinomycetota; class Actinomycetes; order Streptosporangiales; family Streptosporangiaceae; genus Palsa-504. The sequence goes on along the minus strand of JBEKGC010000005.1, from coordinate 63,609 downwards.
CCGAGCTTGGCCGTGGCGACCTCCTCGTCACCCTGCTTGCGGGCCTCCAGGCCCTCAAGTATCGCCTCGGCCAGTTCGGCCTGGCCGGTGTAGTGGGCAACCTGCGGATTGATCCGGGTGGACAACGCCTCGTCATCGGTCCAGATCGCCCGGACGAGTCCCTGCCCGAGAACCTCTGGCCCGGACGGGGAACTCCGAACCAGGCTGACCCGGGCCGCGAGCATCTCCTGCCCGACGCCGGCCGGGTTAACCTCGATGCCAATATGGTAGTCGCGACTCTCTCCCGGCCCCCACGCCCCGGTCGGGTAGTCACCGGCCTGCGGGCCTGACGGCGCTCGCCTGGCGGTCAGGTCGCCGACCGCAGGCGCTACCTGCTTGACGAAGCGGACGACCGCGTGCTGCGGCGTCCACACCCGCAGGGCCACGTCGGCGACCTGCTTACCCATCGCGTTCTCCATCATGGCGGCGAAGTCGGCGGCGAGCCCCGCCGGATCGGGCACGATGTCCACGGTGCCGAGCAGCGCCGTCGATATCGTGCGCAGCTCGCGGACCTCCCAGTCGGTACCCACGCCGCGGCAGTCGCAGCTGAAGACGCCCTCACACTGTCCGAGCGTCGCCGCGAGCTGCTCAGGGGTCTCATGCTGGTTCTTACCGTCAGTCAGCAAGATCGCGTGCCGGAGCGCGGCCGGGTGAGCGACGAAGACCCGGCGGGCCAGCCCCAGCCAGGCGCCGATCGCCGTGCCACCGTTCGCCCGCAGCCCCGCGACCGCTTGCTTGGCCGCGGCCCGTGACGCCGGGTTCGCGATCGCCATGCTGCCGTCGGTGGGGAAGACGGGCCAGGCCGTGCTGGTACCCGCGATGACCGCGAACCCCACACCGTCGCGGACAACGTCGATGGCAGCGGCCGTCGCGGCCCGCGCCGCGACGATCTTGGTGTGCGGGTACTCCATCGACCCGGAACAGTCGACGATGATGATTTCCGCGGCCTCCGAGGCGGGGCCGGCGGCCGGCCGTCCGGTGGCGTCGGCGGCCGACGTCACGGTCACCACGGCGCTCACGTCGCGGCCACCCTCGGGCAGGTACTGGTTCTGGTCGACGTCAACGGTGAAGCCGGACTCAGTCATGGGAGGATTCTCCTCGGTAACGGCGCGGGCCGCTGTAGCGGGAAAGGAGCCAGGACCACGGTGATGTTGTCCGTGCCGCCTGCCTCGATGGCGAACTCCACCATGTCAAGGGCCGCGCTGAGCGGATCGGTGAACGCAACCGGGAGCGCGAGCTTGGCCAGGCCGGCCGCGTCGGGCCGGTAGTTCCACAACCCGTCGGAGCAGATCAGTACGACGCCGGGACCTGGCGGCTCGAATCGCGCCACATGGGCCTGCGGCTCGGCGACGTCAGCGCCGAGCCAGCGGGTGATCACGTGGGCCTGAGGGGAGGCCATGGCGTCGGCCTCGTTGAGATCGCCGCGGGCGACCAGTTCCTCGGCGAGTGAGTCGTCGTAGGTCAGGCGCTCAGGCTCGGAGTCCGCCGCGAGCCAGTACGCGCGGCTGTCGCCGAGCCAGCACAAGGTCACGCCGTCGCCGCTGATGGTGGCCGAGATGTAGGTGGCCGACGGTGCCTGCGCCGACGAACCCAGGCTGGTCAGGGCCAGGTGGGCCTGGCGCACGGCGGCGAGGGAAGCTTCCCGCGGATCATCGCCGCGCCGCACCGACGTCAGCAGCATCCGCACCGCGGCCTGGCTGCCCGCCAGCGACGCCTCGTCGGCCCGGGGGGAGGTAGACACGCCGTCGCAGACCACGGCGACCACGACCGGGCCGTCCGGCGTCTCGGCGGCGGCGAGCGCCATCGCGTCCTCGTTGCGGGGATGACGCAGCCCCCGGTCGGTAACCCCGGCCATCATCCCGAGGTCGAGCTCGACGTGATCACGTCCGGACGGCACCATCCGGCCGCACGACTCGCAGTAGCCCTCCGCGCTGATCGCCCCGGGCGGTGACGACGGGTCGACCGAGCACACCGGGCACTGCGCCGAGTACCCGGGCGGGCTGGAGCTGGCCACCGGCGGGGTCAGCTCGATGCCGCATGATTCGCAGAAGCTGTCGGTGCTGGCGACCTGCTCGCCGCAGGAGGAGCAGGTAAGGCTGGGCAGCGGGGCGGCTGTCATGTCAGCGTCCTTGGTCGGATGGTGTTGGCTAGGTCGACAAGCTCGATCCGGCGGGCCTTAGCCGGGGCCAGCCGGGCCAGGGCGCGATAGCTGAGCTCCAGGCCGAAACGCAAGGCGCGCGCGTTGGGCTCGCAGCCGAGGATAGGGCCAGACAGCTGCCCGGAGGTGCAGCAGAGCAAGGCGGCCTGAAGAATCTCGATGGTGAGCAGTTGCCGTGGCACCTCGTCCACGCTCAGCCGGCCGAGCCGGCCGTCGGCTTGCCTGAGGTCCTCGCCGCTGCCACCGGCGACGAGAACCCGCAGCACGGCGATTTGCGCCGCCGCGTGGTGGCTCGAGGTCCTGGGCACGGCCTCAAGCGCGGCGATGGCGCCGGCCCGGTCGCCGGTGGCCAGGCAGGTTCTGGCCAAACCGAACGCGGCGCTGATAAACGACTGGTCGACCGTCCAGACCAGACCGAAGTAGTGCCCGGCCGCCGCCGTATCGCCCGCGGCCTCGGCGGCGAAGGCCAGCGCGAGCTTGGGCGCGAGCTCACCGGGCAGCGCGTCGAATACGTCGCTGAACGCACCCCGGGCCGCGGCGGCGTCGTCCACAGAACCCGCGGCTATCCCGCGCAGCCCGTGGTACCAGGCGATCCGCCAGTCGGCCGGATCATCGGCGGCCAGCTCAGCCAGCAGCGGAGCCGCCGCGGCGTAGTCGCCGGTATCGATCCTGGCCTGGACCAGCGCCAGCCGCGTCTCCGCCGACTCGGTCACAGGTAGCGGAACCGCCGGGTCGCCCGCCACGGCCAGGGACAGGGCCGCAACCCGTTGCGCGGAGCTGAGCCCGGCGAACGTGGCCAGGTAACCCGCCGCGGGATCGTCTTTATCTACCACTGGCAGCGGCAACCCCGCCACCACCTCCGCCCCCGACGGCCGCCCTACAGCGGGACCCGCTGCGGGGCTGCCAGAGGTATCGCGACTGGCCAGTGTAGGACTGATGGCAGTATCGGGGCTGGCGGGATTGGCCAGCACTCCGCTGAAGACTTTCGAGAACGCGGGCCTGGGCGTACCGTCAGCGGCTGAGAGTACCTCGCGGAGCACTCCGGTGAGCTGTTCGGCCATCTCGCCGGCGGAAGCGAATCGCTGCCCCGGGTCACGGTGGGTGGCGCGCCGTAGCAGCCGGGCGAACGACTCCTGCTGGCTGAGCAGCGGCACCCCGTCCGGCAGGCGGTGCTTGTAGGTGCTCTGATAGCCCTTGAACTCGAAGGTCAGCACGGCCAGGGCCCGCCCCACCGTGTACAGGTCAGAGGCCGGCGACGGCCCGTCAGTCTCGATCTCCGGGGCCTGGTAGCCCAGGGTCCCGTAGATCGCCTCGTCACTGTCGATCCTGCGCACGCCGCCCATGTCGATGAGCTTCAGCTGCTCCTCGGTCTGGATGACGTTGTCGGGCTTGAAGTCGCAGTACACCAGTTCCCTGTCGTGCAGGTAACCGAGTGCGGGCAGCACCTCGATGGCGTAGGCCAGCGCATGCGCGACCGGCACCGAGCCGCCGGAGGCGCGGGCCTCGAGCAGGATCTGCTTCAGCGACTTACCACCCGCGTACTCCATCACGATGTAGCCGGCCGACTCCCCGGTGTGCCGGTCCACGTGCTGGACGAAGTTGTAAATCCGGACGATATTGGGGTGCTCGACCTGGGCCAGGAACTGCCGCTCGGCCACGGCGGCGGCCATCGCGTCGGCGTCTCCCGCGTTCAGCAGGCCCTTGAGCACCACCCACCGGTCGCTGACGTTGCGGTCCCTGGCCAGGTAGATCCAGCCGAGTCCGCCGTGCGCCAGGCATCCGAGCACGTCGTACTGACCGGCCACCAGCTCGCCGGCCTGCAGCTTGGGGCGGAACGAGAACTGGGTGCCGCAGTTCCGGCAGAAACCCTCGGACAGACCCGGCTGGCCGTCCCTGCCCCGTCCGACGGGCTGGTCGCAGCCGCCGCAGAAGCGCTTGTTCTCCGGTACCCGGGGGTCGGTGAGCACCGCGCTCGACGGGTCGCGGTAGGGAACGGGCGGTATCTCGACCAGGCCCGCGCCCAGCCTGCCGCGGGCTGACCTGCTGCTGCCACGGCCCCGGGAGCGGGAACTCCGGCTCGTGGCGCTGACCGAGCCCGAGCGGCCGACAGACACGCCGGGCCCAGGCGACACGGCGGACCGGGACACCGCGGGCGAGGAGGCGGCTACAGACGAGGAGACAGCCGCGGGCGAGGAGGCAGCTACCGACGAGGAGGCACCTGCGGGCGAGGAGACAGCCGGCGAGGCAGCCACGCCGCAGGTGCTGCAGTAACCATCTTCGATCGTTCCGCCGCAGCCAGGCTGGGCGCAGATGGGAGTGACCGCTGTCATCGCCGCTGCCCTCCTAGGGCCAGGACCGCCTGCTGGTAGCCGGTCACCGCGTCCGCGGCGGCCGTGAGGTCACACGGCGCGGTCCACAGCAGCTCATGAGCGTGGTCGTAACCTCCGGCCAGGGCCGGGTCTTCCGCCGCGCCCATCCTGGCCGCCTTCGCCCGGTAGGCCTCGAGCAGCCCGCGGAGCTCGTCACGAGTGGCCAGCAGAGCCACCAGAGCCCGTTCGGCATCGCGGGCTGCCGCGGTGGCGTCGGCCAGTTCGCGCTCGAGCAGATCGAGCTCCGAGCCAAGCCGGACCCAGCGGCCGCCGGCGAGCAGCGTCTGCAGGCCAGCCAGCCGGGCCGACACGTCAGCGCCGGGCGGCAGCGGCGGCGGGACCGGGGCGATCCGAGCCGCGACCCGTTGCCAGGCGGCGGCCGCGTCGTCGGCCGCCGAGGACGCGGCCGCAGCCGCCGTCGTCACCTCGGTGATGCGCTGCCGGGCGCCGTCCCGCAGCCGGACCAGCTCCTGCACCTGGGCGGCGGCCGCCGCCACCTGCTCACCCAGCCGGTCCGCGGCCGAGGTGTCCACCGTGCCGCGATGCCACAGCGCGAGCGGATCGGAGTTCAGCGTGTCGCGCAGCGCCGTCAGCTGAGCCTGCGCCGCCACCACGCTCCCGGTCAGGCTCCCATCGGCGAGCGAGGCGGCCAGCGGCGTCACCCGGCCGAGTTCGGCGCCGGCCGCGTCCAGCCGGCCCGCGGCCTCGTTCCACACCTGCTCGGCGGCGGAGATCAACTCGGTCACGGCGGTGAAGGCGCGCCGCATCCGGGCCACCGCCGCGGCCAAGGTCAGCTCGGCCAGGCCGGTGTCGGCCAGATCGCGGCTGGCCAGCGGGGCCGGCCCCGCGGCCAGCGACACCGACGGGCCGGCCAGCAGCGCGGTGACCGCGACAAGCTCTTTGGGACCCAGATGCCGCCGCACCGCCTCTGCGGCTTGGTCGACCACGGCCGAGTACGCCGAGTAGACCTGCCACAACGTGGCCAGGGCGGCCGCCGCCTCCTCCCAGCGTTGCTTGGTCTGCCCGGTCAGCGTGGCCCCCGCCAGCAGCCGGTGGCCGAAGCTGCGGTCCAGCTCGACCAGGTTCGCCTGGATGGCGTCGCGCTCGGCGGCGGCCGCCTTGACCGCGGCGCGAGCCTGATCTGGCGTCAGCGTCTGGTAACCCGGCACCGTTTCCTTCAGCCTCCGTACTCCGCGGGCGGCGGGGCCGGGACCGGAGTCCCGACCCAGTGAGCGTAGCTTGCCGCCCACCGGCCGTTGGTACGCAACTGCGCCAGGACCGCGTTCACGAAGCGGACAAAGTCCGGGTGCTGCCGGGAAATAGCCAGGCCGTAGGGCTCATCGGTCAGCCGCGGCCCGATCAGCTTGGTCCACGGGTCCTGCGCGGCGAGCCCGGACAAGATCGAGTCGTCGGTCGAGATCGCGGCCACGTCACCTTGCTGCAGCAGGACCAGGCAGTCGGTCCAGTACGGCACGGCCACGGCCGTCGCCTTGGCCGCGCTGATGACGGCCAGCGAGTCCGATCCGATGGTCGCGCAGACCTTCTGGCCGGCCAGCCCGGCCAGGTCAGTCGCGGCCGAGTTCTTCAGCACGAGCACCCGCTGGGCCGCGTCGAAGTAGACGGTGGAGAAGTCGACCTGCTGCAGCCGGGCGCAGGTGATCGTCATCGTGTGCGCCACGATATCCACCGCCCCCGAGGTGACGTCGGGTATCCGCTGCGCATCGGAGATCGCCTTGAACCGGACCTTGTCCGGGTTGCCAAAGATGGCCTGGGCCACCGCCCGGATCATGTCGATGTCGAAACCCTCGATCTGCCCGTCCAGCGGATTGAGGAAGCCGAAGTGATAGGTGCTCTGGTCGACCCCGGCGATCAGGTAGCCCCGGGCCCGGATCTTGGCCATGAACGAACCCGACGTCACCTGCGGCGGGCCGGCCGGGCGCAGGCTGCTCGCCTTGGGGTTACAGGTGGCCGTGGCGGCCGCAGCCCGGGCCTGGGCCGTCGGGGCCGGCCGGGCGGTCACGCTATGTCCAGACGGATGGCCGGGTGCGGCGGCGGCCGCCGCGGCGCCAAGCACGAGCGCAGCGGTGGCCAGCACCGCGAGCAGCCCGCGCCGCAAGGGCGGCCGCGCGTTCACCGGTACTCCGCGAGGCGGCGGCTCAGACCCCAGGCGCAGCCGACCGCCATCAGCAGCCCCGCCACGATCATGCCCGCGGGCAGGGCGGTGAGCGCGTCCCGGCCCTGGCGGGCCCGGGTGGCGAAGACGGCCTGGCTGGTATCGACGCCACGGCTGAGCGCGCTGGACAGCAGCGCGAACTTCGCGGCGGCCTGGCCCGACAGCGCCGACTGCACCGCCGCGGGGTGGTTTCCGCCGTTGTCAAGCGCGCGCAGCTGCCGGTGAGCCTGGTACCAGGCCTCGGCGTCGGCTGAGATACCGCCGCCTGAGGGCCCGACCGCGGCGAGCAGCGTGCCAGGCCCTGGTCCGAGCAGCTTGGCCTGGGCGAGAAAATCCTGCTGGTAGGAGTCGTCGCCGCTGTTATCCACCAGGGTGAGACTCTCATCGGCGTGCGCCTGCAGCGCCGCGACATCGGCCCGGGCGAACGCCTGCGCCGGGCCGGAGCCGGCCTGCTGGGCGTGCAGCAGATCGGCCCGGCCCGCCGCGAACGCGCCGCCCAGCCACACCAGCGAGACGGTACCCGCCAAGGCCGCGAGCAGCAACCCGTAGTTGACGACCCGGCGGGTACGCCGGGCTAGCCACCGGGACGCGCGGTAGAGCAGGTAACCGACACCCAGGCCGATCAGGACGGCGACCACGATGAACGGCAGCCCGGTCGCCTGGGCACTGGAACCGGTCAGCTGCCGGCTTTCCCTGGTGTAGATGTCGCTGGCCGCGGGCAGCAGCGTCCCGCGCATCAGCGCCGAGGCTTCCCTGAGGTAGGCGGCGCCCAGGGGCAGGCCGAGCCGGTTGTCGGCGCGGGCTGTCCCCGCCTCGCCGGTGTACACCGGCAGCTCCGCGGACAAGGTGGCCAGGTCATCGCCGATCGCCGAGCCCTCGCCTGCCCGCGCCGCCCGCGGGCCGGGCAGCTGGGTCCGGGCGGCGGACGAACCCACAAGCGCGCTGGCCGCCTCGATGCGGACGGCGGCCTGGGTGATGTCGGCGTTGTACTGCTGCCGGGCCGCCGCGGGCTCGAGACCGCCGGCCAGGAACGCGTTCGCCGCGGTGGCGTCGGCGTCCGACAGGCTCTGGTAGATCTGTTCGGCGTCCAGGCTGAGCGGCTCGCTGACCGCGACCACGCTGGCGGCCGCTGAGGCGTGCAGGTTAGCGGTCAGCCCGGCGACGACGCCCCAGGCCAGGCTGAGCACGACCAGGACGGCCAGCAGCAGCCTGAGCCGGGCGGGCGTGGTGCGGGGCCGCCACCAGGCGCCGCGCGCCGCCGGGGCGCGGGCTCCCGGGGTGCGGGCTCCCGGGGCGCGGGCTCCCGGACCCGGCGAGACGCCGACGCTCGATGTCATGTGCCGACCGCCAAAAGCCGTTCGTGCCGCACTGACCCGTTCAGTGCTGGGAGATAGTTAACACCAAAGAACGGGCCGTGGACAGGATGGGGGCCGGCAGGGACGCGCCTTCCGTGCCACCCGACAGGTAGCGGTCGACGGCCGCGGCGGCGCTGCGCCCCTCGGCGATGGCCCAGACGATCAGCGACTGGCCGCGGCCCATGTCGCCGGCGACGAACACGCCGGGGACCGAGGTCGCGTAGAACTGGTCGCGGCCGACGTTGCCCCGCTGATCGAACTCGACGCCGAGGTCGGCGAGCAGGCCGGGACGTTCGGCACCGGTGAAGCCCATGGCCAGCAGGACCAGGTCGCACGGCAGGTCCCGCTCGGTACCCGGCACCGGGTCGAAGCCGTTGGCGTCGGCCAGCCGCAGCGCCCGCACCCGGCCCCCGGCGTCACCGAGGAACTCCAGCGAGGACACGGCGTAGGTACGGTCGCCGCCCTCCTCGTGCGCGCTGGAGACCCGGTAGATCATCGGGTAGGTCGGCCAGGGCTGGTGACCCGGGCGGACCTCGGGGGGCCGCGGCATGATCTCCAGCTGCGTCACCGACGCCGCGCCCTGCCGGTGCACGGTGCCCAGGCAGTCCGCGCCGGTGTCGCCGCCGCCGATGATGACCACGTGGCGGCCGCGGGCGCTGATGGCCGGGTCGGCCGGGGCCAGCTGGCCACCGGCCGCGACGGCCCGATTGGACGGCGGCAGGTACTCCATGGCCTGGTAGATCCCGTCCAGCTCCCGGCCGGGCAGGGGCAGGTCACGCGGTACCCGGGCCCCGCCGGCCAGGACCACCGCGTCGAAGGCGGCCCGCAGCTCAGCGGCGGTGACATCGACGCCGGCCTGCACGCCGCACCGGAACTCGGTGCCTTCGGCCCGCATCTGGTCCAGGCGCCGGTCCAGGTGCCGCTTCTCCATCTTGAACTCGGGGATGCCGTACCGCAGCAGACCGCCGGGCGCGTCGTCGCGCTCGAACACCGTCACCGCGTGCCCGGCCCGGGTCAGCTGCTGGGCCGCGGCCAGCCCGGCCGGGCCCGAGCCGATCACCGCGGCCTTCTGTCCCGACAGGGTCACCGGGGGCAGCGGCACCACCCAGCCGGACGCGAACGCCCGGTCGATGATCTCCACCTCGACCTGCTTGATCGTGACCGGGTCCGCATTGATCCCGAGCACACAGGCGGCTTCGCACGGCGCTGGGCAAAGCCGCCCGGTGAACTCAGGAAAGTTGTTGGTAGCGTGCAGCCGGTCCGCGGCGTCCTGCCAGTCGTGCCGCCAGACCAGGTCGTTCCATTCGGGGATCAGGTTGCCAAGCGGGCAGCCGTTGTGGCAGAACGGGATGCCGCAGTCCATGCACCGGCCCGCCTGCCGCTCCAGGCGGCTCGCCGGGAACGGCTCGTATACCTCGCGCCAGTCCCGCAGCCGCAGGTCGACCGGGCGCCGGACCGGGGTCTCCCGGGGCGTGGTCATGAAACCTCTCGGATCAGCCATGATCGCCTCCCTATCCGTGCGCCGCGGCCATGACGGCCTCGTCGACGTCACGGCCCTCGCGTTCGGCCTGCGAAGCGGCGGACAGCACCCGCTTGTAATCCTTCGGCATGACCTTGGTGAACCGGCTGGTATCCCAGTCCGACAGCAGCCGCGCCGCGACGGCGGAACCCGTCTCGCCGTAGTGGCGTTCCACCACCTCGCGCAGGAACTTGGCGTCCTCTTCCGGGTCCACCTGATCCAGGTCGACCATCTCCCGGTTCACCCGGTGCTCGGGCAGGTCGAGCACGTAGGCGATGCCGCCGGACATGCCGGCCGCGAAGTTCCGCCCGACCGGTCCGAGGATCACCACCCGGCCCCCGGTCATGTACTCGCAGCCGTGGTCGCCGGTGCCTTCCGTGACCGCGAGCGCGCCGGAGTTCCGGACGCAGAACCGCTCGCCCACCAGACCGCGGATGAAGATCTCGCCGCCCGTGGCGCCGTAGCCGATCACGTTGCCGGCGATGACCTGCTCCTCGGCGGCAAAGGTGGCCTGCCCGGGCGGCCTGACGATGAGCCGCCCGCCGGACAGCCCCTTGCCCAGGTAGTCGTTGGCGTCGCCTTCGAGCCGCAAGGTGATGCCGCGCGGCAGGAACGCGCCGAACGACTGGCCGGCCGACCCGCGGAAGGAGACGTCGATCGTGTCCTCGGGCAGTCCCTCGCCGCCCCAGCGCCTGGTCACCTCGTAACCGAGCATGGTGCCCACGGTCCGGTTCACGTTCCTGATCGGCAGCTCGAGCCGGACCGGACGGCCTTCCTCCAGCGCGCCCTCGGCCAGGGCGATGAGCGTGTTGTCCAGCGCCTTGTCCAGCCCGTGGTCCTGGCTGTGCTGACAGGTCAGCGCGGCGCCTTCGGCCAGCGGGTGGGCGTAGAGCACGCGGGACAGGTCGAGCCCGGAGGCCTTCCAGTGCTCCACCGCCAGCACCGCGTCGAGCAGGTCCACCCGGCCGACGATCTCCTCCACCGTCCGGAACCCGAGCCTGGCCAGGTACTCCCTGACCTCCTCGGCGATGAACTCGAAGAAGTTGACCACGAACTCGGGCTTGCCGCTGAACTTGGCCCGCAGCTGCGGGTTCTGGGTGGCCACGCCGACGGGGCAGGTGTCCAGGTGGCAGACCCGCATCATCACGCAGCCCGACACGACAAGCGGCGCGCTGGCGAAACCGAACTCCTCCGCGCCGAGCAGCGCGGCGATGATCACGTCCCGGCCGGTCTTGAGCTGGCCGTCGACCTGCACCACGATCCGGTCCCTGAGCTTGTTGCGCAGCAGCGTCTGCTGGGTCTCGGCCAGGCCGAGCTCCCACGGCGCGCCCGCGTGCTTGAGCGAGGTCAGCGGGGCCGCGCCGGTGCCACCGTCGTGCCCGCTGATCAGCACCACGTCGGCGTGCGCCTTGGACACCCCGGCCGCCACCGTGCCCACCCCGACCTCGGATACCAGCTTGACGTGCACCCGGGCCGCCGGGTTGGCGTTCTTCAGGTCGTGGATCAGCTGCTTGAGATCTTCGATCGAGTAGATGTCGTGGTGCGGCGGCGGCGAGATCAGGCCCACACCGGGTGTGGAGTACCGCGTCTTGGCGATCCACGGGTACACCTTGTTCCCCGGCAGCTGGCCGCCCTCTCCCGGCTTGGCCCCCTGCGCCATCTTGATCTGCAGGTCGTCGGCGTTGACCAGGTACTCGCTGGTGACGCCGAACCGCCCGCTGGCGACCTGCTTGACCGCGGACCGGCGCAGGTCGCCGTTCGCGTCGGGGATGAACCGGTCGGGGTCCTCGCCCCCCTCGCCGGTATTGGACCGGCCACCCAGCCGGTTCATCGCGATCGCGAGGGTCTGGTGAGCTTCGGCCGAGATCGAGCCGTAGGACATGGCTCCGGTCGCGAACCGTCGCACGATGCTCGAGATCGGCTCTACCTCATCGATCCGAACGGACCGTGGTGCGTCCGCCTGGTCTCCGTCCTCAGCGGCGTCCTCAGCGGCGTCCTCAGCGGCGCTGTCCACGCCCCGGATGCGCAGCAGGCCACGCAGCGTCATCAGCCGCCGCGCCTGGTCATCGACGAGCGCCGTGTACTCCTTGAAGATCTCATACCGGCGGCTGCGGGTGGCGTGCTGCAGCTTGAAGACCGTCTCCGGGCTGAACAGGTGCGGCTCGCCGTCGCGCCGCCACTGGTATTCCCCGCCGCCCTCGAGGCGGCGGTAGGCCATGCCCGCGCCCGGGGAGACGGCGTGACCGACCCGCTGGCTGATCTCGTCGGCGAGCTGATCAAAGCCCACGCCGGCCAGCCGCGAGGTCGCGCCCGTGAAGCAGTCCTCGATCACCTCAGGGCCCAGGCCGATGGCCTCGAAGATCTGCGCGCCGGTGTAGGAGGCAACGGTGGACACGCCCATCTTGGACATGATCTTCAGCAGCCCCTTGCGCAGGGCCTTGAGCAGGTTGGCCTCGGCCTTCTTCTCGCTGATCCCGGTCAGCAGGCCGCGGCGGACCAGGTCCCGCACGGTGGCGATGGCGAGGTAGGGATTGACGGCGGCGGCGCCGTACCCGATGAGGAGCGCCACGTGATGGCACTCGCGGACATCCGCGGCCTCGACGATCAGGCCCACCCGGGTCCGTGTCTTCTCCCGGACCAGGTGGTGGTGCACCGCCCCGGTCAGCAGCAGCGAGGGGATCGGGAGCAGCGTATGGGAGGTACTCATCCGGTCCGAGAGGATGATGAGGCGGGCGCCTGAGGCAATCGCCGCGGAGACGTCGGAGCAGATCTCGGCCAGCCGGGCGCGCAGGCCCTCGCCGCCGCCACGCGGATCGTAGCGGCCGTCGACCACGTGTGAGGCCAGGCCGGGCAGGCTGCCGTCGTCGTTGATGCCCGCGATCTTCGCCAGGTCGTTGTCGCTGATCACCGGGTAGGGCAGCACGATCTGGCGGCAGGACGCCGGGATCGGCTCGAGCAGGTTCTGCTCCGGCCCGGTGATCGTGCCGAGCGAGGTGACGAGCTCCTCCCTGATCGCGTCGAGCGGCGGGTTAGTCACCTGGGCGAACAGCTGGGTGAAGTAGTCGAATACCAGCCGCGGCCGGCGGGAGAGCACCGCCATCGGCGTGTCCGTGCCCATCGACCCGATCGGCTCGGTGCCGGCCCGGGCCATCGGGGCCAGGATGACCCGCAGTTCCTCCTCCGTGTACCCGTGGATGCGCTGCCGCGTCGCCAGGTCCTCGTCGTCGGCGTCCGCCACCCCGTCGGGGCGGTCGGGCAGGTCGTCCAGCTGGATGAGGCCGGCGTGCAGCCAGTCCTCGTAGGGGTGCTCGGCGGCCAGCGCGTCCTTGACCTCTTCGTCCTCGACGATGCGGCCGGCCACGGTGTCGGCCAGGAAGACCCGGCCCGGCTGCAGGCGTCCCTTCCTGATCACGGTGGCGGGGTCGATGTCGAGCACCCCCACCTCACTGGCCAGCACGACCAGGCCGTCGCTGGTGACCCAGTACCGGCCCGGCCGCAGGCCGTTCCGGTCGAGGACGGCGCCGATCACCGAGCCGTCGGTGAACGCGATCAGCGCGGGACCGTCCCACGGCTCCATCAGCGCGGAGTGGAACTGGTAGAACGCCCGGCGCTTCGCGCTCATCTCCCCGTGGTTCTCCCACGGCTCCGGGATCATCATGAGCACCGCGTGCGGCAGCGACCGGCCGCCCATGTGCAGCAGCTCGAGGCACTCGTCGAAGCTGGCCGAGTCGCTGCCCTTGGCGTTGAGCACCGGGAAGAGCCGCTCGATCCCCTGACCGTCCGCTGACCGCGGGATCAGGTCGCTGGCCAGCATCGCCTCCCTGGCCCGCATCCAGTTGCGGTTACCCCGGACCGTGTTGATCTCGCCGTTGTGCGCCACGTACCGGTACGGGTGGGCCAGCGGCCAGGACGGGAACGTGTTCGTGGAGAACCTGGAGTGCACGAGCGCCAGCGCCGATCCGTACCGGGGATCGGACAAGTCCGGGTAGAACGGCTCGAGCTGCGGCGCGGACAGCATCCCCTTGTACACGATGGTCCGCGACGACAGGCTGGCGAAGTACACGCTGACCTCGTGCTCAGCCCGCTTGCGCAGGCAGAACGCCATGCGTTCGAGTTCCATCCCGCGCTGGCCGCTGCTGCCCGCGACGAACAGCTGCAGCATGTCGGGCAGCACCGCCCGGGCGCCGTCCCCGCAGGAGGTGATGTCGAACGGCACCTCACGCCAGCCGAGGATCGTCAGCCCCTCGGCCGCGGCGAGCCGTTCGATGGCCGGTGTCACCAGCCATCGTTCGGCAGAAAAAAATCCGATGCCGACCGCGTAGGAACCGGCTTCCGGCAGCTCGAACCCGCACGAGGCACGGAAGAACTCATCAGGAATCTGGGTGAGGATCCCGGCACCGTCGCCGGTGCCCGGGTCGCCGCCCTGGGCGCCCCGGTGCTCAAGGTTGCACAGCACCCGCAGGGCGTTTGCCACCACATCGTGGCCGCCGCGGCCGGACAGGTCCGCCACGAATCCGACGCCGCAGGCGTCGTGCTCGAACTGGGGGTCGTAAAGGCCAGCGGACGCTGTCATGCGCTCTCCTGTCGTCTCTCGAAAAACGCAACTTCAGTGCGCTGGGGACGACACTGGCCCTGTTACATAGACATTACATCACCGGACGAATCCTCTACCAGGGCTCGCTTTGGGTATACTCGGGCTGGCGGTCTGCGCCTGGGTCTGGTCAGGTACATGCCCACCACCGCCAGGACGAAAACCGCTATATCGCCGAGCGCGCCGTAGCGGACGCCTAGGACATAAGGTAGCGGGCCGACACGCGCCGATTCAACCCACAAACTGCCCGCCGCGTAGCCCGCCGCGCACAGCATAAACGTGCGCTCTCCGCTGAGTGCGAACCGCCGGGCGGCCCAGATGACCGCGAAACCCAGCGTGACGTCCCACAGCGACTGGTACAAGAACGCGGGCTGGAATGTGGCGTAATTCTCATACCCGGGCACCCGGTGTTCCGGCGAGATCCGCACCGCCCACCACCACGACGAGGGGCGCCCGTAAAATTGCTGCGCCCACCAGTTGCCCAGGCCGCCGATCGCCAGGCCGAACGCGACCGCGGGGGCGGCCGCGCCCGCGACCGGGCCGAGCGGCAGTTTCACCGGGCCGGCCCGGCGGCAGGCGACCCACGCCCCCGCCGCGCCGAGCGCCACCGCGCCGGGGACGCCGATGCCGGCCACGCTGACGGTGACCACGTGCCAGAGCCGGTGCGCGTGGGTGAAGTCGTGCCTGGTGTCCAGCAAGATCGCGTGCGCCAGCGCGCCGGCCAGGCCGAACGGGATGGCCCAGGCGGCCACGTCGAGGATGACTCCGGCCTGGCCGCCCGAGCGCCGGTACCGGCGGCTGGCCACCACCAGGGCCACGATGATCCCCGCGATGACGCAGAGCGGGTACGCCCGCAGCGGCAGCGGCCCGAGCCGCCAGGCCGCATGGCCCGGACTGGGAATCGACGCGAGCGCCATCTGGCCGAGCCTACTCGGTCTGGCCGCGACAGCAGGCCAGCACCGCGGTGAGATGACTCAGAAAGACGCCGTCCGGCGGACTCCGGCCGCCAGCTCGGTGGTGAGGTCCCTGACCCCGGAGACCCCGTCGGCGAGGCTGCGGACGAAGGCGGAGCCGACGATCACCCCGTCGGCGAAGACCGCCACCTGCGCCGCCTGGACGCCGGTGCTCACCCCGAGACCGACCGCGACCGGCAGGTCGGTGTGCTCACGGATCCGCTTGACCAGGCCAGCCGCGTCCGCGCTGATCGCCTCCCTGGCGCCGGTGATGCCCATCAGCGAAGCCGCGTAGACGAAACCACGGCAGGCCTTGGTGACCGTGGCGATCCGCTGCTCAGTGGAGCTTGGCGCGACCAGGAACACCCGGTCCAGGCCGTGCTCGTCGGAGGCCTCGAGCCATGAGCCGGCTTCCTCGACGGTGAGATCCGGGGTGATCAGGCCCGCACCGCCCGCCGCGGCCAGGTCGCGGGCAAAGGCGCGCACCCCGTACCTGTCGACGGGGTTCCAGTAGGTCATGACCAGGACGGGGACTCCGCCGGCCGCGACCGCCTCGACCGTGCGGAGCACGTCGGCGACCCGCGTCCCTGCGGTCAGCGCCTGGTGCACGGCCTCGGCGATGACCGGGCCGTCCATCAGCGGGTCGGAGTACGGCAGGCCGATCTCGACGATGTCAGTCCCGGCCTCCACCATGGCCCGGGCGGCTTCGATGGCGCCGTCGACGGTGGGGTAGCCGGCCGGCAGGTAGCCGATGAGCGCGGCCCGGTTATCCGCGCTGGCCTTGCCGAAGGCCACCGTCACAGCGCTGGTCATGGTCACACCCCGAACCACTTGGAGGCGGTATCGACGTCTTTGTCACCCCGGCCGGAGAGGTTGACCACGATCAGGCCGTCGGGGCCGAGCTCGCGGCCGACCTCGAGCGCGCCGGCCAGCGCGTGCGCCGACTCGATGGCCGGAATGATGCCTTCGGTGCGGCACAGCACGGAGAAGGCGTTCATGGCTTCGGCGTCGGTGACGGCGCGGTACTCGGCCCGGCCGGTTTCCATCAGCCAGACGTGCTCCGGGCCCACGCCCGGGTAGTCCAGGCCCGCCGAGATGGAATGGGTGCTGCTCGTCTGTCCTTCTGCGTCCTGCAGCACGAAGGTGCGCATGCCGTGCAGCACGCCCTGGGATCCGCTGGTGAGAGTGGCCGCGTGGCGTCCGGTCTCCGCGCCGTCGCCGCCCGCCTCGCAGCCGATCAGGCGCACTCCGGTGTCCGGGATAAAGGCGTGGAAGATGCCGATGGCGTTGGAGCCGCCGCCGACGCAGGCGATCACCGCGTCCGGCAGCCTGCCGGTGGCCTCGCACACCTGCTCGCGGGCCTCCAGCCCGATCACCCGCTGGAAGTCCCTGACCATCATCGGGAACGGGTGCGGCCCGCCGACCGAGCCGATGCAGTAATGGGTGGTCGCCACCGTGCTCACCCAGTCGCGGAACGCCTCGTTCATCGCGTCCTTGAGCGTACGGGTGCCCGTGGTGACCGGTATCACCTCGGCGCCGAGCATGCGCATCCGGGACACGTTCAGCGCCTGCCTGCGGGTGTCCTCCTCGCCCATGTAGACCGCGCAGTCCAGGCCGAGCAGCGCGCACGCGGTCGCGGTGGCCACGCCATGCTGGCCGGCCCCGGTTTCCGCGATCACCCGCGTCTTGCCCATCCGCCTGGCCAGCAGCACCTGGCCGAGCACGTTATTGATCTTGTGTGACCCGGTGTGGGTCAGGTCCTCGCGCTTGAGCAGCACCGTGCAGCCGCCGGCCTGCTGGCTGAACCGCTTGGCCTCGGTGAGCAGCGTCGGCCGGGCGGCGTAGCCGCGGAGCAGCCCGTCGAGCTCGGCCCGGAACGCCGGGTCCTTACGGGCCTGCTCGTACGCGACGGACAGGCCGTCCAGGGCCGCCATCAGCGCTTCCGGGGCAAACCGGCCGCCGTAGGCCACCCCGGGAACAGCCGGTGCCTGCGGGGCTCCCCCCGGGTCGGCGTGGCCGATCGCTTCCACCGCACCGACCACGAAGTGGCCGGACATGTCGGGGACGGGGGCGATATCGGGCTCGGCCGGACCGGCGTGCCGCGCGGGACCTGCGTCCCGGTTCGAGGGCGCCGTGGCGGTCTCGGTCATTCTCTTTCCCCTCGCAGAGCGGGATGCGAGCCCGCGGTCACCAGGTCGGCGACAGCACAGCGCGGATCTTTCTCGGTGACCAGGCTCTCGCCCACCAGGACGGCGTCGGCACCGGATGCGGCGTAGGCGAGCAGATCGCGCGGACCGCGGACACCAGACTCAGCCACCTTAACGACGCCGTCCGGTATCCGGCTCGCCATCTGGCCGAAAATGCCGCGATCGACCTCAAGTGTGACCAGGCTGCGGGCGTTCACGCCGATCACGGTGGCACCCGCGTCCAGGGCCCGGTCGAGTTCGGCCTCGGCGTGCACTTCGACGAGCGGCAGCATGCCGATCGAAACCGCCCGCTCCACCAGGGAGACCAGCGCGCTCTGCTCGAGCGCGGCCACGATCAGCAGCACCACGTCGGCACCGTGGGCCCGTGCCTCCCACAGCTGGTAGGAGCTGACCACGAAGTCTTTGCGCAGCACCGGCACCTGAACGGCCCGGCGCACCGCGTCCAGGTCGTCCAGTGACCCGCCGAACCGCCGCGATTCTGTCAGCACGCTGATGATCTTCGCGCCGCCGGCCTCGTAGTCCGCGGCCAGCGCAGCCGGATCGGCAATCGTCGCCATCTGGCCGCGGGACGGGCTGGCCCGCTTGACCTCAGCGATCACGCTCACGCCTTCCGCCTTCAGCGCGGCCATCGCGTCCCGGGGTGACGGCGCGCGCCGCGCCATTTCCTTCAGGTGATCCAGAGAGACACGCCGCTGCCGTTCGGCGAGATCGGCACGCACGCCGTCAAGGATCTCGTCGAGCACACTCACGCGGTTCGATCGTCCCCTCACGTCGATACTGTTGCGCCACTGATCGTAGCCCGGCATCCCTCGTGCTGTTGTTACTGGCCCCCCTGTACGGGTTCAAGCGCGTAGCCCGCGCC
Organism: Streptosporangiaceae bacterium; assembly: GCA_050013055.1. GTDB lineage: Bacteria > Actinomycetota > Actinomycetes > Streptosporangiales > Streptosporangiaceae > Palsa-504. The sequence goes on along the minus strand of JBEKGC010000005.1, from coordinate 45,383 downwards.
GCGGACGGTCCTGATCACCGCGGCCGACGCGATCTTGGCCCTGAGCTGGGCGATATACACGTCGGCGGACCGGTCGCCGGCCGCTTCGCGACCAGCGGCCACGAGCAGCGAACGCCGGGAGAGAACCCGGCCGGGGTGGTCCATCATGGCCGCGAGAATGGCGAACTCGGTCGCGGTCAGCGGCACCGGCTCAGCGCCGGCGAGCACGGTCCGGCTCGGCCCGTCCAGCCGCAACCCGGCTGCGCTCAGGCCGGCTGGCCTGGGGGGCACCTGCTCGGGCGGAGCCAGCACATCGCGGACCATCCGGGCCAGCTGCCGGGGACTGAAGGGCCGGCCGAGCCAGCGGCGCGCGTCGGCCCGGGCCAGGCCGCGCGGCCTGGGCCCGGACACCAGGAAGATGACCGGCGTGCGGAGCGCCCGGCGGATGCGCCGCGGATCCAGGCCGGGCATGGTCAGGTCGAGCACGGCCGCGGCATCGGGACCGTGGGTCAACTCGGCCAGCGCTGTCTCCGGGGTGGTCACCAGGCGGACGAGGAGTCCGTCGGCCCGCAGGTAGCGGGCCGACATCTCCGCGACGGCCGGCTCATGCTCGGCCAGCAGCACCGAGGCGGGCCCGGCGCTAGCCGCGGGTTCCGCCATCGAGCTCGTTTTCCAGGGTCGGGTCGATGTCGTGGCTCAGCGACTCCCACATGGCCGCGGAGCCTGGCTGCTCCGTGGCGGCGCCCCCGTCCGCCCCCCGAGGCCCTGGTGTCCGGTCGAAGCGGGCCGACATGACCGGCCAGCGCGGGCCGCGGGCCGCCGTGGCCAGGCCCGCGCCGATGATCGCGACCGCGCCGATGACGGCGACCGCGCGCCATGGCGCGCCTGCCATCACCGCATGACCCGATGAGCCCACGATGACGACGGCATGGCTGGCGTCGCCCGGTGAGCTACCGCTCGTCGTCGACCCGCCGATGGCTCCGCTCGAGGCGCTCGCCCTGGCCGCCGCGAGCACGGCCGATGTCCGCACCCCGGTCGCCGTGGCCGCCGCCGCGCCGGCCCCGAGCACGGCGAGCAGGACGCCGGCGGCGCGCCTGAGGCCGGACCTGGTGGCGATCACGGCGGCCAGGCACGCCAGCGCCGCGAGCGCCAGGGCGCTCGCGAGCGGGACGAGCGCCTGTCCGGTGACGGAGAAATACTGCGCAGGCAGCGGGTGCGGCGCGACGAAGACCGCGTGCGCCCAGGTCTGCCGGACCGCGAGCAGCACCAGGCCGGACCCGGCCGCGCCGAGCAGCAGCACCAGCGCGAACTGCCTGCGCGTCGACGCCATCTGTTAACTCACGGCCTGGGCTTGGCCGGTCACGGCGGCGAGCGGGCCGGCCTCGAAGCACGTCCGGTCCCCGCTGTGGCAGGCCGCGCCGACCTGGTCGACCTTGACCAGCAGGGCATCGCCGTCGCAGTCAAGCGCCACCGATTTCACCCACTGCTGATGTCCGGAGGTGTCGCCTTTCACCCAGTATTCCTGGCGGCTGCGGGACCAGTACGTGCAGCGGCCAGTGGTCAGGGTGCGATGCAGCGCCTCGTCGTCCATCCAGCCCAGCATCAGCACTTCGCCGGTGTCGTACTGCTGGGCGATCGCCGCGACCAGTCCGGACGCATCCCGCTTCAGCCGTGCGGCGATGGCAGGGTCAAGCATCGCGTTCTCCCCGTTCTACTTCCTGGTGACTTCGGCGCCTGGTGACTTCGGCGCCTGGTGACTTCAGCCAGAGTAGCAATCACGCCTACCATCAGCGGGTGAGCTATTCCCGAGATGAGCGTCTGGCGCTATGCGCGCTGCTCGACAAGACCGGCCCGGACGCCCCGACCCTGTGCCAGGGGTGGAACACCGGCGATCTCGCCGCGCACCTGGTGCTGCGGGAGCGCCGGCCGGACGCGGCCGGCGGGGTGGCCGGCGGCCCGCTGGCCGGGTACACCGCCCGGGTGCAGAGCCGGATCAAGCAGCGGACGCCCTTTCCCGACCTGGTCCAGGCCATCAGGTCGGGGCCGCCGCGGCTGTCGGTGATGGCCATCCCCGGCGTCGATGCACGCGCCAACACGGTCGAGTTCTTCGTGCACCACGAGGACGTCAGGCGCGCCGCGGCGGACTGGGAACCCAGGACCCTCAGCAGCGGGGAGTCCGACCTGCTCTGGCAGCGGCTGCGGATCGCCAGGCTCCTGCTCCGCAAGGCACCGGTGGGGGTCGAACTGGCCAGGGACGACATGAACACAGGCGAGGTGAGCCCGGACGCCCCGGCGTACCGGATCACCGCCAAGAACGCGACCCCGGCGGTCACGGTGATCGGCAGCCCGGCCGAGCTCACCATGTGGGTGATGGGCCGGACCGCGGCCCGGGTGCGCTTTGACGGCATCGAGGTCGCGGTGACCAAGCTGACCGCGGCGAACTGGAGGTAGGAGCTTAGGCGCCCATCTCGCGCTTGAGCCTGGCCAGCTCGTCGTCGATGTCCTGCGAGCTCGCCCGGGACGGCTGGGCCGGGAACGGCGTGGCCACGGGCTCGACGTCGGCCCGGGGCAGCGGACGGCTGTAATCGGGCTCACGGACTTCCCGCTCGGCGCGCTTGGGTGCCACCTGCTTGCGGGAGCGGGCCACCTTGACGGCGGCGACAATCCCGCCGACCACCAGCGCGGCGACCACCAGCTCGACCAACACGTGCAGCACGGTTCCGATCACCGCGCCGACGACCAGGAACGCGATCAGTATGCCGACCGCGAGGGCGGCCACCTTCAACCCGCGCATCTGCCGCTTCCTCTCTCGACCAGGAGCCGCGTCAGGCCCCCGGGTACCCTGAGGATCTGTCCTCTCTCGCGATATTACCCGATTGCACCCGCACGCCAAGCGGGCCACGAGCTTTGGGCCGGGCCGGGCCAAGACACGGGTCTGGCCATTACGCTAAGGGCCATGCACGCACTCGGCATTGACATTGGCGGCACCGGAATCAAGGCAGCACCTGTCGACGTGGCCACGGGCAAGCTTCTCGCCGAACGGCAGAAAATCGCCACGCCGCGCCCGGCGCGGCCCGACGCGATCGCGGACGTGGTGAAACAGCTCACCACCTCCTTCAAGTGGTCAGGCCCCATCGGCATCACCTTCCCCGGGGTCGTCATCGACGGCATGATCAGGACAGCCGCCAACCTCGATCCCGCTTGGATCGGAACCGACGCGGGGTCGCTGTTCGCCAAGGTCACCGACAACCCGGTCCGGGTGCTCAACGACGCTGACGCGGCCGGGGTGGCCGAGATGACGTTCGGCGCGGGAATCGGCGAGAACGGCACCGTGCTGATGCTGACCTTCGGCACCGGGATCGGCAGCGCCCTGTTCACTCAGGGCGTGCTCGTGCCGAACACCGAGTTCGGGCACATCGAGGTCCACGGTCATGACGCGGAGACGCGCGCTTCCGAGCACGCCAAGGATCTACACGAGCTGAGCTGGGGCAAGTGGGCCGGGCGCGTCGAGGAGTACCTCCAGCACGTGGAGGCGATGCTCGCGCCGCACCTGCTCATCGTCGGCGGCGGGATCAGCAAGGAGGCGGACAAGTGGGTGCCGCGGCTGACCGGCATCAGCGCCCGCATCGTGCCCGCGACGCTGCTCAACAACGCCGGCATCGTGGGCGCCGCGATGTCGACGGCCAGTAACGCCGCCCCCGACACCTCCGGCGCCACCGGCGTCGGCCACTAGGTCGTCCGGCGGGACAGCCGGACGGGGTAGCCCGCGCCGCTCAGGGCGGTTTTGACGTCGGTGATGCGCAAGGTACCGAAGTGGAAGACGCTGGCGGCCAGGACGGCGTCCGCTCCGGCGCCGATGGCGGGGGGGAAGTGCGCGAGCGTGCCCGCGCCGCCGCTGGCGATCACCGGGACGGTGACCACCGCGCGCACCGCCCGGATCAGTTCGGTGTCGAAGCCGGCGGTGGTGCCGTCCGCGTCCATCGAGTTCAGCAAGATCTCGCCGGCGCCGAGCCCGGTCCCCCGGCGGGCCCAGCCGATCGCGTCGATGCCGGTGCCGACCCGGCCGCCGTGCGTGGTCACCTCGAAGCCGCTCGGCGAGGCCGCAGCGCGCCTGGCGTCCACGGACAGCACCACGCACTGCGACCCGAATCGCTGCGCCGCCTCGGCCAGCAGTTCCGGCCGGGCGATGGCGGCCGTATTGAGCGAGACCTTGTCCGCTCCGGCCCGCAGCAGCCGGTCCACGTCAGCCACGCTACGGACGCCGCCGCCCACGGTCAGCGGGATGAACACCTGCTCGGCGGTGCGCCGCACCACGTCGTACATGGTGTCCCGGCCGCCGCTTGAGGCGGTGATGTCGAGGAAGGTCAGCTCGTCAGCGCCTTCGGCGTCATAGAAGGCGGCCAGCTCCACCGGGTCGCCCGCGTCCCGCAGCTCGCGGAAGTTCACCCCCTTGACCACCCGGCCGCCGTCCACGTCCAGGCACGGGATGACCCGGACCGCGACCGTCACGGCTTCCCCACCTCGGCCAGGGCTTCTTCCAGGGTGAAGGCACCTTCGTACAGGGCGGTGCCGACGATCGCGGCCTCCACGCCGACCGGGACGAGAGACGCGATCGCGCGCAGGTCAGCTAGGCTCGACACTCCCCCGCTGGCCACCACGGGCGCCGACGTGCGGGCGCACACCTCACGCAGCAGGCCCAGGTTGGGACCGCGCAGCGTACCGTCCTTGAGCACGTCGGTCACCACGTACCTGGCGCAGCCCGCCGCGTTCAGCCGGTCCAGGGTCTCCAGCAGCTCGCCGCCCTCGGCCGTCCAGCCGCGGGCGGCCAGCCTGGTCCCCCGGACGTCAAGGCCCACCGCGACCTGCTCACCGTGACGGGCGATGACCGAACGCACCCAGTCGGGGTTCTCCAGCGCCGCGGTGCCGATGTTGACCCTGGCGCATCCGGTGCCGAGCGCTCGGGCCAGCGACTCGTCGTCCCTGATGCCCCCGGACAACTCCACGTTGACGTCCACCCCGCGGACCACGTCCGCGAGCAGGCCGGCGTTCGACCCGCGGCCGAACGCGGCGTCCAGGTCGACCAGGTGAATCCAGGACGCGCCGGCCCGCTGCCAGGCCAGCGCGGCCGCCATCGGGTCGCCGTAACTGCTGCCGCTGCCCGCCACGCCCTGGACCAGCCGGACGGCGTGCCCCTCGGTCACATCGACCGCGGGCAGCAGGGTCAGATGGGTCATAGCGCCTCCAGCCAGTTGGTGAGCAGCGCGGCGCCGGCGTCGCCTGACTTCTCCGGGTGAAACTGGGTCGCGGACAGCGCCCCTTGCTCGGCGGCGGCGGCGAACGGTTCGCCGTGCTCGGTCCAGGAGATGAGGGCACCGGCGCCGGCCAGGCGGCCGGCTTCCTGTGACCGCAGCGCGTAGGAATGAACGAAGTAGAACCGGGTGTCCGCCGAGATCCCTGCGAACAGAACCGAGCCCGCGGCCGATGACACCGTATTCCAGCCCATGTGCGGCAGCACGCCGGCCTCGAGCCGTTCCACCGTCCCCGGCCACGCGCCGCAGCCCTCGGTCCACACCCCGTGCTCCACCCCGGCGCCAAACAGGATCTGCATGCCCACGCAGATGCCGAGCACCGGGCGGCCGAGCTCGATCCGCCGCGCGATCAGCTTGTCGCCGCCGACCGAACGCAGCCCGGTCATGCACGCCGCGAACGCGCCCACGCCGGGGACGACGAGCCCGTCGCATTCCAGTGCGGCGCCGGGGTCGGCGGTCACCTCCACGCTGGCGCCGACCCGCTCGAGCGCGCGTTGCGCGGAGCGCAGGTTCCCCGACCCGTAGTCGAGCACGACCACGCGGGACCTCACCCGAGCACCTCGTCGAGGGCAGCGCGGAACGCCGCCATTTCTTCCGGCGTTCCCACCGTGACCCGCAGCCAGCGCGGCGGGCCGACTTCACGCACGAGCACGCCCCGGTCGAGCAGGCCCTGCCAGACATCCCGGCGCGAGTCGAACTGGCCGAAGAGCACGAAGTTGGCGTCGGAATCGGCCACGTCGAGGCCCCGTTGCCTGAGCCAGCCGACCAGCGCGTCGCGTTCGGCCCGCAGCGCGGCCACGGTGGCGAGCGGCTCGCTGGACAGGGCGAGCGCGGCCCGTCCGACCGCCTGGGTCACGGTGGACAGGTGGTAGGGCAGTCGCACGACGAGCAGCTTTTCCACTAGCTCGGGCGCGGCAGCCAGGTACCCGATCCGGGCGCCGGCCATGGCGAACGCCTTGGACATCGTGCGGGTGACCACGAGTCCGGGGTAGCGCGGCAGCAGGCTCAGCGCGCTGCGGGTGCCTTCCCTGGCGAACTCCGCGTACGCCTCGTCGATCACCACGAGGCCGGGCGCCGCCTCGCACACGGCCTCGATCACGTCCAGCGGGGCGGCTGTGCCGGTCGGGTTGTTCGGCGAGGTCAGGAAGACCAGGCTCGGCTGCGTCCGGGCGACCGCCTCGGCCGCCTGGGCCGGATCCAGGCTGAACGCCTCGTCCCGCGCCACGCTCACCCAGTCGGTGCAGGTCACCCGGGCGATCAGGGGGTGCATGGAGTAGCCGGGATCAAAACCGAGCGCAAGGCGCCCCGGGCCGCCGAAGGCCTGCAGCAACTGCTGGATGATCTCGTTCGACCCGTTGGCCGCCCACAGGTGGCGGACGGTCAGCCCGTGACCGAGATAGTCGGCCAGGTCCTTGCGCAGCTCGACGGCGTCCCGGTCCGGGTACCTGTTCAGGGTCAGCGCCGCGTGCGCTACCGCGTCGGCGACCGCCTGGACCAGACGGGGGCTCGGCGGATAGGGATTCTCGTTGGTGTTCAGCCGCACGGGCACGTCGACCTGCGGCGCGCCGTACGGATGCAGGTCCTTCAGGTCATCCCGAACGGACACAGGTGAGGTACCCATCAGCCGGTCCCGCCCGCACGGGGCACCCGCACGCGGACCGCCGCCACGTGCGCGGCCAGGTCTTCCGCGCCGCCCAGCGCGTCGATCAGCGGGGCGGTCCAGGCCAGGGCCGCGCGGTCGCACTCCACCACGTTCATTACCCGCAGGAAGGGAAACACAGAAAGCCCGCTGGTGTGCCGGGCGGTTCCCCCGGTCGGCAGCACGTGGTTCGAGCCCGCCAGGTAGTCCCCGAGCGACACCGGGGAGAAGGGGCCGGCGAACACGGCGCCCGCGTTGGTGACCCGGGCCGCGAGCTTGCCCGCGTCACGGGCCTGGATTTCCAGGTGCTCAGGAGCCCAGGCGTCGCTCACCGCCAGCGCCGCGTCCAGGTCGTCGACGATGACGCAGGCGGACTGGCCCGCCAGGGCCGCCTCCACTCGCTCCCGGTGCCTGGCGGCAGGCACCTGCCGGCCGAGCTCGTCGTCGACGCGTCCGGCCAGCTCCGGGTCGCAGGTGATGAGCAGGCACGCCGCCAGCTGGTCGTGCTCGGCCTGCGCGATCAGGTCGGCGGCGACGTGACTGGCCTCCGCGGTGTCGTCCGCGATGATCGCCACCTCGGTCGGGCCGTTCTCCCCGTCGGTTCCCACCACGCCGCGCAGCACCCGCTTGGCCGCGGCCACGTAGACATTGCCCGGCCCGGTAATGACATCGACCGGCGCGCAGTCCGCCGTGCCGTAGGCGAACATGGCCAGCGCCTGCGCGCCGCCGGCCGCATGTACCTCGGTCACCCCGAGCAGCGCGCAGGCGGCCAGCACCGAGGGATGCGGCTGCCCGCCGTACCGGGCCTGCGGCGGCGACGCCACCGCGATCGAGCCGACGCCCGCGACCTGAGCCGGGACGATGTTCATCACGACCGAGGACGGATAGGCCACCAGCCCGCCCGGCACGTAGACCCCGGCCCGCTCGACGGGAACGAACCGGCCGGTGACGGTCAGCCCGTCGGTGACCCGGGTGGTGATCTCGGCCGGGAGCTGCGCGCTATGCACCAGCCTGGTGCGGCGGACGGCCTCCGCCAGCGCGGCCCTGACGTCCGGGTCGAGCCCGGCCAGGGCCGCGTCCAGCGCCTCTTGCGGCACCCGGGTGGTGGCCAGGTCGACACCGTCGAAGCGGACGGTGCATTCGCGGACAGCCTCGGCACCACGGCGCCTGACGTCCTCGCAGACGGGCCGGATCTGCGCGACGGCAGCCTCGACATCGGTGGCGGCGCGCGGCAGGACAGTGGCCAGAGTCGTTCGGCTGAGGCTGGCCGGTCCGCGCCCACGCAGGTCAATACGGGAAATCACGCGCCTAGTCTACGGAGAGTGCCCCCGCCCCATCCCCTTCACTGTCCGGTTGTCCACATGCCGGACACATCAGGGCCGGACACGTCAGGGCCGGACACGTCAGGGCCGGACACGTCAGGGCCGGATACGTCGGGGCCGGATACGTCAGGCCGGTCAGGTCCGGCGGGCCGGCGGGTGCCGCTCTCGGCCATCAAGATCACGGCGGAGGTGAGCATCGGCCAGAAGGCGAGCGCGCTCTTGGCGCCGAGCCCGAGCGAGGCGTGGAAGAAGGCTCCGGCGGGGCTCGTGGCGAGCAGGTGGTTGTAGGTCCCCAGCCCGATGTTCTCCCCGGTCCAGAGCGCGAGCACGGCGGCCGCGACGGCGCCGAGAACAAGCCCGGCCGCCGCGACCCAGCCCGCGCGCCGGATCAGGAAGCGGTAACCAAGGATGCCGGTGATCAGTCCGCCCGCCGCCGCGATCGCGCAGAACCAGACGTCGGCGACGATAAACGCGCTGCTCTCCGCGTTCACCAGTTGCGCCTCGCCGTGGGCAACCTCCTGCAACACCGCCCGCGGCGTCACCGCCGCCCAGATGAGCCCGGCCACCACGCCGAGTAGCGCGCTGCCCGCGAGTGCCGCTACGAACGCGGCCAGCCGCTGCTTCGTCGGTCCTCCCTCGTCGCCGGATTGCTCCCGCATGATGCTACCGGTCAGGACCGGAGCAGGCCCGAAAGCCGGCGCCTCCGGCCGGATCGCGCGATGGCCGACAAGATCGCGCCGTCCCGCGCGGGGCGACAAGCACGGGACCGATACATCCGGCCCAGCCTCACCGGTTCATTCACCGGGATGCCGGCGCGATAAGGGCTTTTGTCGTTTAGCTCCGCTCACCGGGGGGAGTCGGGAATTCGGTTCCGACACCTCACGGAGGTCATCATGTCGACCGGAGCAATTATTGGCATCATCATCATCGTCGTCATCGTCGTGGTGGCAGCGATAGTGGTCGCCTCGGGAGAGCTAAGGCGGGCACGGACGCGCCGCCAGTTCGGTCCCGAATATGACCGTCTAGCACAGGAGCTAGGCAGCAAGAAAAAGGCCGACGCCGAGCTAGCCGCACGGCAGCGGCGGGTCCAGGCGCTCAACATCCACGAGCTTTCCGCTGATCAGCGGGCAAGCTACAGCGGTGACTGGACCGCGGTGCAAGAGCGATTCGTAGACACCCCGACCGAGGCGGTATCGGCTGCGGGCACGCTGATCTGGAACGTGATGCGGGACCGCGGGTACCCCGTGAACGACAGGAAAGCCAGCGTAGAGGCCCTGTCCTACTACCACGCCCGCTCGCTGGACGGCTACCGGCTGACCCAGAACATCCAGACCGACACCGCCACCACCGAAGAGCTCAGGGAAGCCATGATCCGCTTCCGGGGTCTGTTCGAGGACCTCACCGGTCGGCAGAACGACGGCGGAGCCGCTGAGCGTGACCGGGTGGCAGAGATCCGCGAGCGCTCCGTGGAGAACGACGAAGTGACCACGGGAAGCCGCGACCTCATCGAGGACGGCCGCGGCGACCTTTCCGTACCGGACCGGACCGCGGAAACGCCGCGCTAGCGCTCAGCAGAAAGGGATTTCCATGACACAGGATCAATACGGTCAGGTGCGGGGAGCCGGCTACGGAACCAGCGATGACGTAGTTGACGACACCACCGGGGAACCTTCCGACCAGGGCAAGCCAATGACTCGCTTCCAGAAGGTGGCTTCGGCTCTACGCGGTGACAGGCCGGACCGGGACGAGACCGACGACGAGCAACTCGCGCCGGACCAGGCTGATTCCGCGCCAGCCGAGGGCCCTGGCATGACCGCGGGATACGGCACCACCGCGGATCCCGGCACGACCGCGGATCCCGGCACGACGACAGACACCGGTACCGCGACGGGAGCGGACGTCCTGCCAGACAGCCAGGGAGGCCAGCCGGCCAACTCGCCGTGGGGGCCCGGTGCGGACCAGGCCGCTACGGCGACCGGGGGCCAGCGGAGTGACTACTGGGATGTACCGAACCCGCGAGAGGACCAGGTGGCTGCGGTGACGAGCCCGAATGACACCGTGACCGGCACGAGCAACGTCCCGCTGACGGGCCAGGACGAGACTCAGCCTGATATCGCCGACGCGGCCGGCGGGCAGGCCGAGGGACTGCGCCCCGGCGAGACGGACAGCACCCTGGACGACCTCGGTGACCTGGCGGGCGGGAACCTGCTTCCCGACGCGAGTCACTTCACCGAGCAGTGGCAGCAGATCCAGTTCAGGTTTGTCGATGACCCCCAGGCGTCGGTGACCGAGGCCGCGGAGGTCGTCGCGCAGGTAACCGCCAAGCTGGAAGCCGCCATCCAGGAGCGGCAGCGAGCCATCGCGGCACGGCAGCAGGCCATCCAGGAGCGTCAGCGTTCGCTGCGCGGCCGCTGGGGCGAGGGTACCGAGGCGGACACGGAGACCCTGCGCGAGACGCTGCGCATGTACCGCGCCTTCCTCGATCAGCTCATCGGCCCGAAGGCCTGAACCCAGTCACCTTAGGCTGGGTCATTTCAGGCCGGGTCAGCTCACGCAGGCAGGTCCGAGTAGCTGCTTCAAATCGCCGATCAGCGCGGGCGAGGTGGCTACTCGGAGCTTGTCGTCCAGGCGCACGACCGTGGTGCGCTCGTGGCCGCGCAGCTTCAGATGGACCTCGGTCGGCCCGGGGTGGGTGACCAGCACTTCCCTGAGCCGCTCCACCACCGGCGGGACGCACCGGGCCACCGGCATGGACACCACGAACGGACCCGAGTCGTGCACCGACAGGTCCGGGATGGTCAGGTCCATCGCGATCAGCTTGGGCACGTCGTCCCGGCGGTCCACCTTGCCCCTCACGACGACCACCGCGTCCTCGGCGATCGAGGTGGCGTAGAGCTGGTAGGTCTGCGGGAAGAACAGCACTTCGATGGCCCCGGCCAGATCCTCGAGCGTGGCCGCCGCCCACTGGTTGCCCTGCTTGGTCACCTTGCGCTGCACCCCGGACAAGATGCCGCCGATCTTGACGATCTGCGTATCGGAGGCTCCGGGTCGGTCGCCGCTACGCGGCCGCTCGGTGTCATCGGCCATCAGCTCGGCCAGCGAGCAGTCGCTTTCCCTGGCGATGATGTGCTCGACGCCGAACAGCGGGTGGTCCGAGACGTAGAGCCCGAGCATCTCGCGCTCGAAGTTCAGCAGCGTGGACTTGTCCCACTCCCCGGCCGGAACGGGCACGTCAAAGACGGCTTCGGCCTCGGCGTCGCCGCCGAACAGTGAGTCCTGCCCGATCGCCTCGTTGCGCTTGATGTCGATCACGGCGTCGACGGCCTGCTCGTGCACCAGCACCAGGCCCTTGCGGGCGTCCCCGAACGAGTCGAACGCGCCCGCCTTGACCAGCGACTCGATCACCCGCTTGTTGCAGACCACCAAGGGGACCTTGCGCAGGAAATCGGCGAAGTGAGTGAACCCGCCCTTGGCTTTGCGCGCCGCTATGATCGCCTCGACGACGTTGGTGCCCACGTTGCGGATCGCGGCCAGCCCGAACCTGATGTCCTTCCCGACCGCCGCGAACGTCGCGATCGACTCGTTGACGTCGGGTGGCAGCACGTTGATGCCCATCCGGCGGCATTCGCTCAGGTACAGCGCCGACTTGTCCTTGTCGTCGCCTACCGAGGTAAGCAGCGCGGCCATGTACTCGGCGGGATAGTTCGCCTTCAGGTAAGCGGTCCAGTAGGCGATCAGGCCATAGGCCGCGGTGTGCGCCTTGTTGAAGGCGTACCCGGCGAACGGGACCAGGACATCCCAGACGGCCTGGATCGCCTGGTCGGAGTAGCCGCGTTCCCGGCAGCCACGCTGGAAAGGACCGAACTCCTTGTCCAGGATCTCCTTCTTCTTCTTGCCCATCGCCCGGCGGAGCAGGTCCGCCTGGCCCAGCGTGTACCCGGCCAGGATCTGGGCGGCCTTTTGCACCTGCTCCTGGTAGACGATCAGGCCGTAGGTGGGCTCGAGCACCTCCCGCAGCGGCTCCTCGAGCTCCGGGTGGATGGGCTTGATCTCCTGCTGGCCGGTCTTACGCAGCGCGTAGTTGGTGTGGGAGTTGACGCCCATCGGGCCGGGCCGGTACAGCGCGATGACGGCGGAAATGTCCTCGAAGTTGTCCGCCTTCATCAGCCGCAGCAAGGCCCGCATGGGCCCGCCGTCCAGCTGGAACACGCCCAGCGTGTCGCCTCGCGCCAGCAGTTCGTAGCTGGGTTTGTCGTCCAGCGGCAAGGACAGCAGGTCGATCGAGACGGCCCGGTTCCGCTCGATCGCCGCCACCGCGTCGGCCATGATGGTCAGGTTGCGCAAGCCGAGGAAGTCCATCTTGAGCAGTCCCAGACCCTCGCAGGTCGGGTAGTCGAACTGCGTGATCACCGCGCCGTCGGAATGCCTGGTCCAGACCGGGATGTGATCGGTCAGCGGCTCCGCCGACATGATCACCCCGGCGGCATGCACGCCGGGCTGGCGGACCAGCCCTTCGATCCCCTTGGCGGTGTCGAGGATCTGCTTGATCTCCGCCTCGGCCTCGTACAGCGAACGGAGCTCACCCGCCTCCTTGTACCTGGGATGAGCCTCGTCGAAGATCCCGGACAACGGGATGTCCTTGCCCATTACCGGGGGCGGGAACGCCTTGGTGATCCTGTCCCCCAGCGCATAGGGGAAGCCGAGTACCCGGCAGGAATCCTTGATCGCGGCCTTGGCCTTGATCGTGCCGTAGGTGACGATCTGCGCGACCCGGTCCGAGCCCCACTTCTGGGTCACATACCTGATCACGTCGGCGCGGCCGCGCTCGTCGAAGTCGATGTCGATGTCGGGCATGGACACGCGCTCGGGATTGAGGAAGCGCTCGAAGATCAGGCCGTGAGTGAGCGGGTCCAGGTCAGTGATGCCCATCGCGTAGGCGACGATCGAGCCCGCCGCGGAGCCGCGACCCGGGCCCACCGCGACGCCGTTGTTCTTGGCCCACATGATGAAGTCCGCGACCACGAGGAAATACGCGGGGAAGCCCATCTGGCAGATCATCTGGATCTCGTACTCGGCCTGCTGACGCCGCTGCCCGTCGTACCCGCCCGGGTAGCGGCGGTCCATGCCCTTCCACACCTCGGCGCGGAACAGGTCAGCTTCGGATTCGAAACCGTCAGGGATGGGGAACCGGGGCATCAGGTTGACGAAGTTGAACATGCCGGCGGTGTCGACCCGGTCGGCGATCAGCAGCTGGCTGTTGCGGCAGCCTTCCTGCCAGTAGTCGCTGGTGTCCAGGCCGTACATCTGGGCCGCGGGCTTGATGTAGTAGCCACCGCCCTCGAGCCGGAACCTGTCGGCGTCGGCCAGGGTCTTGCCTGTCTGGATGCACAGCAGGGTGTCGTGACTGGTCGCGTCCTCCTCGCGGGTGTAGTGCGAGTCGTTGGTCACCACCGGCGGGATGCCGAGCTTCTTGCCGACCTCGAGCAGCCCGTCGCGGACCCGCCGCTCGATGTCCAGGCCGTGCTCCATCAGCTCGAGGAAGTAGTTCTCCTTGCCGAAGATGTCCTGCCACTCGGCCGCTCCCTTGAGCGCCTCGTCGAACTGGCCGAGCCGCAGCCTGGTCTGCAGCTCACCCGACGGGCAGCCGGTGGAGGCCATCAGCCCGGCGGCGTGCGAGGCGATCAGCTCCTTATCCATCCGGGGCCACTTGACCAGCCAGCCCTCGGCGAAGGACCGGGAGGAGAGCCGGAACAGGTTGTGCACGCCCTGGTTGTCCCTGGCCCAGATGGTCTTGTGCAGATAGGCGCCCGAGGCGGAGACGTCGTCTTTCTTCTGGTGCGGCTGACCCCACAAGATGCGGTTGGTGTTGCCCCTGGCCTCCGGCGCGACGTAGGCCTCGATCCCGATCACCGGCGTGATGCCGGCCTCGGTGGCCTGCCGGTGGAACTCCGCGGCGGCGAACATGTTGCCGTGGTCGGTCATCGCCACGTGCGTCATGCCCTGACGCTTGACCTCCGCGAACAGGTCCTTCAGCCGGGCCGCCCCGTCCAGCATGGAGTACTCGGTGTGCACGTGCAGGTGAGCGAACGGGGTCTGAGACGCCGGGACCGTCATGGACGAGCCGCCTCCTCCGGGCACGCGACCGCAACCCCTCACACGGGCGGCCCTCACCAGGCCACAACGCACGCGGGGCGCGTGATCATCTACCGAATCCGGGGATTCCCGGTGACTTCTACCCTAACGCCTGCGCACCGCGGGCGGGTGGTGGCTCGCCGAGGCGGTGCCGACATGATCGGCGGGCGGGCTCGGGCCCGGTCAGCTCCAGCGCACCCGGACGCTCGACTGCCACCCGGCCAGCACGCCCAGGTCGCCGTCGATCACGACGCCGGCCGGATCAGGTCCCGAGCGGTTCCACAGGAACAGGTACACGGCGGAGGCCGGTCCGCGCACCGTGCACCAGGCCCCACCCGTATCGCCCGCGGTGGGCCGGGCGGCGCGCTGCGGCTGCAGGCGGCCCTCACGCGGCTCGACGGACCAGCCGTCGCCGGTATCGGTGGCCGCCACGTGCAGCCGGCCCCCGGCCGGGCCGGCCGCCGGGGCGTACTTACGACGCCGGCCGAAGCCCATGATCAGCTCGTCGATGCCGTCCGCCGCGAAGTCCGCTGGATACTCGGGCGTGCCCGCTGATGCCCCGAGCGCGCTCTGCGCGTCGGCCCGGTGGACGGCGGTCTCGTGGGCCTGCCGCCGCGCCCAGAACGCCAGCGGCGACGGGGCCGGCATGAAGGTGCCGCACACCAGGGCCGGATCGGCCGTGGCCAGCGTCTCGACCAGAGCCGCGTGGCCCGCGAGGAACCAGGCGATCAGGTCCTCCTCGGATCCCTCACCGCGCAGGATCTCCGCTTCTTCCGGCCCGTCCAGGACACTGGCCGGGCGCTCGATGATGTGCCTGGCCGCCCACCTGTGGATATACCCGGTGTGCCGCAGCAGGTCCCTGACCGCCCAGGGCGGGCAGGCCGGGACGGCCGCGTCCAGCCCGGCCCGCCCGGCCGCCTCGGCCAGCGCAATGCCCTCGCCGTGCAGTGCGTCGATGTACTCGGCGATCTCCATCGGTCAGCTTTCGGCCCGCAGCACGTCAAGCGCATGGGCCAGGTCGTCGGGATAGGTACTGGTGAACGAGACCTCGCGCCCGTCGCCTGGGTGCTCGAAGGACAGGTTGACCGCGTGCAGCCACTGGCGGGTCAGGCCGAGATGGGCGGCCAGCACCGGGTCGGCGCCGTAGAGCAGGTCGCCCACGCACACGTGCCTGATCGCGGCCATGTGCACCCTGATCTGATGGGTCCGGCCCGTTTCCAGGTGCACGGAGACCAGGCTGGCACCCCGGAACGCCTCCAGCGTGTCGTAGTGCGTGATGCTCGGCCGGCCGTCGCTGACCACCGCGAATCGCCCGTCCCCGGCCGACGGGTGCCTGCCGATCGGGGCGTCCACGGTGCCGCGCAGCGGATCGGGATGGCCCTGCACAAGCGCGTGGTACCGCTTGTCCACGGTGCGCTCGCGGAAGGCCTGCTTCAGCGCGCTGTAGGCCCGCTCGCTCTTGGCTACGACCATCACGCCTGTGGTGTTCGCGTCCAGGCGATGCACGATGCCCTGGCGTTCGGCGGCGCCGCTTGTGGCCACCGTGTGCCCGGCCGCGACCAGGCCACCGATGACGGTCGGACCCGACCAGCCGGGCGTCGGATGGGCGGCCACCCCGCGCGGCTTGTCCACGACCACGATGTCGTCGTCTTCGTACAAGATGACGAGGCCTTCGACCCGCCTGGGGGGTTCGGCCGGACGCGGCGCGGGCAGCGTGACCTGCAGCGGGTCACCGGCCAGCACCCGGTCGGACTTGACCGCGGGCCGGCCGCCGAGCAGCACGAGCCCGTCCCCGATCAGCTCCGCGGCGCGGGACCTGGACAGCCCGAACATCCTGGCCAGGGCGGCATCGAGCCGCTCGCCGTCCAGGCCGTCGGGAACGGCCAGCTGCCGATCGCCCGGTGTGGTCATGTCCTGTCCCCCGCCGGGGCCGGGACGCCCTTGGTCCCGTCCAGCCGGATCCCCTGCAGGGCGAGCAGCACGACGAGCACGGCCGCGCAGCAGATGGAGGAGTCGGCCAGGTTGAAGACCGGCCAGTGCGGCAGCTCGATCCAGTCGACCACATGGCCGTCGAACGCCCCGGGCGCGCGGAAGATCCGGTCGAGCAGGTTGCCTGTGGCCCCGCCGAGCAGCAGTCCGAGCGCGATGGCCCAGCCAACGCTGCGCAATTTACGGGCGGCCCGCAGCACGTAGACGATCACGCCGGCGGCGATGGCGGTGAACACGACCGTCATCGACGTGCCGATGCTGAACGCCGCCCCGCCGTTACGGGTCAGCGTGATCGTGAGCAGCCCGCCGAGCAGCCGGATCGGCGCGTGATCGGCCATCTTCGCCACCACGATGGACTTGGAGATGACGTCGGCGGCGATGACGAACGCGGCCACCCCGAGCAGCAGGCCCATCCGCCGGGGGTCAGGGGAGCTGACCGCGTTCAGCGGCGTTCCTGGCGCTGCTTGCACTGCACGCACAGGATCGCCCGGGGAAAGGCCAGCAGCCGCGCCTTCCCTATCGGCATGCCGCATGATTCGCATACTCCATATGTTCCCGCATCAATCCGGTGCTGGGCACGCTCATCCTGGTCGAGCAGGTCCTGGGCGTTCTGGGTCATGGCCAGCTCATGCTCGCGCTCGTAGGCCTTGGCCCCGATATCGGCCTCGTCGTCGCCGGCGTCCCTGGCCGAGTCGGTGAGCCGGTCGGCGATGTCGGCGGCGGCCTTGACCAGCTCGGCGTTCCGCCGGGTGGCCTCCGCCGCGAGCTCAGCCCGCACGCCGGCGAGTTCCCCGGCGGTCCAAGGTTCCTCCCCCGGCCGCACCGGAAGATCAGCGGCGTCGGACCGTGAGACAGCGGGCATGCGGCTCCCGTTCATAGCCTGATAGTGGTCACCGGAGGATAGGTCCCGCTGCTACCGGTGGCAAACCAGGGGCGGGCGCCAGCCGGAACACCGCTGGGCTACCCTGTGCCGATGCAGGGATTCCAGCCGCTCCCCGTACCTGTCGACCTGCCCGCGCTCGAGCGAGAAGTGCTGGCCCGCTGGCAGGACGCGGGCATCTTCGAGCGGTCGCTTGACCAGACCGCGGCCGGCCCTAGCTGGATCTTTTACGAGGGACCACCCACCGCCAACGGGATGCCCGGCGTGCATCATGTGGAGGCGCGCACCTTCAAGGACCTGTTCCCCAGGTTCAAGACCATGCAGGGGTGCCACGTCCCGCGCAAGGCAGGCTGGGACTGCCACGGGCTGCCGGTCGAGGTGGCGGTGGAAAAGGAGCTCGGCTTCACCGGCAAGCGGGACATCGAGGCCTACGGGGTCGCCGAGTTCAACGCCCGGTGCCGGGAGTCGGTGCTCAGGCACGTCGACGCGTGGCTCGAGATGTCCCGGCGGATGGGCTACTGGACCGACACCTCCGGCGCCTACCGGACCATGGACGCCAGCTACGTCGAGTCCGTCTGGTGGTCGCTGAAGGTCATCTACCAGGCCGGGCTGCTGGTCCGTGACTTCCGCATCAGCCCGTACTGCCCGCGCTGCGGCACACCGCTGTCCGACGCCGAACTGGGCCAGCCCGACGTCTACAGGAACGTTTCCGACCCCGCCATCACGGTCAGGTTCGGCCTGCGCACGGTGCCTGACGGGGCGCCGCCCGAACTGCGCGGCGCCGACCTGCTGGTATGGACCACGACACCGTGGACGCTGGTCGCCAACACCGCGGTGGCGGTCCACCCGGAGGCGACCTACGTGGTCGCGCGCAGATCACACGACGGCGGGGACTCCGTCGTGGTCGCCGACGACCTGTCCGCCCGGGTGCTCGGGGACGGCTGGCAGATCGTCGCCAGGTTCAGCGGCCAGGCTCTGATCGGGGCGAGTTACCAGCCTCCGTTCGGCCTCATTGAGATCCCGAACGCTCATGTCGTGGTTCCAGGATCATTCGTGACCACCGAGGATGGCACCGGGCTCGTCCACCTGGCGCCGGCCTTCGGCGCCGACGACATGGACACCTCGCGCGCGCACGGCCTTCCCGTGGTCAACCCGGTCCGGCTGGACGGGCGGTTCGAAGACGACGTGCCACTGGTCGGCGGGATGTTCTTCAAGGACGCCGACCAGCGGCTGATCGGGGACCTCGACGACCGCGGGCTGCTGTTCGCCCGGCACGCCTACGAGCACAGCTATCCGCACTGCTGGCGCTGCGGCACCTTGCTGCTGTACTACGCGCTGCCCTCGTGGTACATCAAGACCACCGCGGTCAAGGACAAGCTGATCGAGCAGAACGAACGGACGAACTGGTACCCGGGCACGGTCAAGCACGGGCGGTTCGGCGAGTGGCTGCGCAACAACGTGGACTGGGCGCTGTCCCGGACCCGGTACTGGGGTACGCCACTGCCGCTGTGGGTGTGCGGACAGTCGCACGTGACCTGCGTCGGCTCGCTGGCCGAGCTGTCGGAACTCGCCGGCGCGGACCTGACCGGGCTCGATCCGCACCGGCCGTTCGTGGACGGGATCACGTTCGGCTGCCCCTCGTGCGGCGAGGTCGCGCGGCGGGTCCCCGAGGTCATCGATGTCTGGTACGACTCGGGCGCGATGCCGTTCGCCCAGCACGGCGCGCCGCTGCGCCACCCGGCTGAGTTCGAGGCCGGCTACCCGGCGCAGTTCATCTGCGAGGCGCTTGACCAGACCCGGGGCTGGTTCTACTCGCTGATGGCCGTGGGAACAATGGTGTTCGGCCGGTCGGCGTACGAGAACGTGGTGTGCGTGGGGCTGCTCGTGGACTCCACCGGCCGCAAGATGAGCAAGCACCTCGGCAACGTGCTCCAGCCGCTGCCGCTGATGGATACCCACGGCGCCGACGCGTTGCGCTGGTTCTTCGCCGCGTCCGGGTCGCCCTGGGGTGCCCGCCGGGTGGGGCACGACGTGCTCGCCGACATCGTCAGGAAGGTCATGCTCACCTACTGGAACACGGTGTCCTTCCTGGTCTTGTACGCCAACGCGGGCGGCTGGACGGCCTCGGACCTGACCTCGGCCCCGGCGGCCCGGCAGCGTCCGCTGATCGACCGGTGGATGCTCAGCGAACTGCATGCCGCGGTCAGGGACGTGACGGGATCGCTGGAGGCGTTCGATACGGCGGCGGCCGGCCGACGGCTCGCGACGCTCCTCGACGACCTGTCCAACTGGTACGTGCGCCGGTCCAGGCGGCGGTTCTGGGACGGTCCCGCATCGGCGCAGGGAGCGGCGGCGTTCGCGACCTTGTACGAGTGCGTGACCACGCTGACCTTGCTGATGGCCCCGATCACGCCGTTCCTCACCGACTACCTCTGGGGCGTGCTGCGAGGCGACGGCGACGGGCCGGAATCTGTGCACCTGGCCTCCTGGCCGACCGCCGACCCCTCGCTCATCGACCCGGCCCTGTCCGCGCGGATGGCGCTGGCGCGGCGCTTGGTCGAGCTGGGCCGTTCGGCTCGTTCCGGCGCTTCGGTCCGGACCAGGCAGCCGCTGAGCCGGGCCCTCATCGGGGCGCCGGGTTTCGCCGACCTGCCCGGTGAACTGCGCGACCAGATCGCGGCCGAACTCAACGTGGCATCACTGGACGTCCTCGGCGGCTCAGGTGCCGGCGGCTCGGGTGCTGGCGGCTCGGGTGCCGGCGGCTCGGGTGCCGGCGGCTCGGGTGCCGGCGGCTCGTCCGGGGAACTGGTCGACTACGCGGTCAAGCCGAACTTCCGCGCCCTGGGCCGACGGTTCGGCGCCCGGACGCCCGCGGTGGCGGCGGCCATCACCGCGGTGCCCGCGGCCGGCATCGCCGCCGCCGTGCTGGCGGGCGGCACGGTCACGGTGACCGTCGACGGTGTCGCGGTGCCGGTCGGCCCGGACGACGTGATCGTGACCCAGACGCCGCGGTCCGGCTGGGCGGTGGCCACCGACGCCGGAGAAACCGTGGCCATCGACATCGCCATCACCCCGGAACTTCGCCGCGAGGGGCTGGCCAGGGAGGTGGTCAGGCTCGTACAGGAAGCCCGCAAGGCCGACGGCCTAGAGATCACCGACCGGATCTCGCTGCGCTGGTCGGCCGACGACCCCGAGCTGACCGCGGCGCTGACCGAGCACGCCCGGCTGATCGCCGGGGAGGTGCTAGCCGTCGAGTACGGCCCTGGCCCCGGTGGCCCCGGTGGCCCCGGCACCGAGCACGCCGAGCCCGATCTCGGATTGCGGTTCTGGCTCAGCCCGGCCTGAGCCCGGGCGGATGAACTGAATGTGATGTGATGCCACACGCCTGACCGCGCCGCGCTCCGCGGGCGGAGTTTTCCCGAAGACTTTTTACCCGCCCGCGGGTAAAAAGTCTTCGGGATCATGGGAGCTGGGTGCCGGCGCGGGCCGGAAGCACGCCGGGCCGCGGCATGACCGGGACCAGTGAGGTAACGGTCCACTAGCATGCCAGCCTCGGCGACGAGTCTCGATAACTCGGCTGATCCGTGCGGCTGATCTGGCAGGCAGGCCCGGCACGGTGTGCAGCCGATGTCCTGGGCCGCGGCGATGGTCATTTTGTCCAAGTCGCCCTCACCCATGAAGCGGATGAGCATGCAGGTGGCGTTGTGGTACCTCGGAACGCCCGGGACCACGGTCACGATCGTTTGCGGGCCAGGCTCTGAGTCGGACCCCGCCTTCGGGGGCACCGGCTCGGCTTCGGAGGCTGGGGCTACGGAGTCGGAGGGGGTCGGCTGGGACTCGGGCTCGGCGGAGGCCGGGGCTGCGGGAGCCGCGACTTCCGAGGCGGAAAGGGCCGGCTCGGGCTTGGCCGAGGCCGACTCAGAGTTGGCGGTGGGCGAACTGGCGCCGGCGAGGGCCGGGCTGGCGCCGGCGGGAGCGGAGGCGGGGGCCAGTTCGGACTCGGCGGGGGGCGGGCTGATGTCGGCGGAGGCGGAGGCGGCCGGGGCCTTCAGGTCCGGCCTGGTATGACCCTCCTTGGCCGGCGGCTGGCCGGCCCGGGCACGCCGGTCGGCCACGGCGGGCAGGTCGATGGCGGTGGGCTCGTCGATGGCGGTGGGCTGGTCGGTGACGACAGCTCGATCGACGGCGGTCGGCTTGTCCGCGGCGGGCGGCTTGTCCGCGGCGGGCGGCTTGCCTGCGGCGGGCGGCTTGGCTGCGGCGGGCGGCGGCTCGCTGGCGACGGCGGGCCCGGAAGCTTGCCCGGGCGCAGCGGAGGCCTGCAGCGAGTCCGCGGGCCACGGCCAGACGGCCGGAGCCGGAGGCGAGACTTCGGGGCTGGGACGGGTGAACGCGGCCGGGTCCTGCGGGATGCCAGTGGGCGCGGCCGGCCTGGCAGAGCTTGGATCCTTTGGCTTCGCCGCACTGGGCGCTGCTGCCGGGTCCGCCGGGGGCACCGGCTTGACCGCGGGGAACATGCCCGTGGGCGGAACCGCGCTGTCCCAGACCGAGCCCGGATGGGCCTGATGGGGCTGGGCCGCAGACGGCCGGGCCGGTACGGCGGGTACTGCGGGCCCGGCCGTTGGACGCGGGTTGTCCGGCTGCGCCTGGACTGCGGACGCCCCGGCGGGAACCGGCTCCGCGATGGGAACGTCAGATGCGGCCGTCCGTGACGTGCCGAAAAACTCACGCCGCTTGACGGCCGCACCTATGCCCATGGACAGGAGCGCTACTCCGCTGACGCCGATCGCCAGGTAAACCAGCAGGAGCTTGCTTGTGTGCACACCGGCAATCAGCAATCCGAACGCTACGACCACGAGAAACGCACTGAAACGAATCACAGCCGTTTCTCCCAGCGGTCCCTTCAGATGTGCCTGCCGTTACTCACGGTACCTACCTACGCTCGCGCGTGGGCGCTCCGTCACCCGTGCGGAAGCCGGAGTGCTGCACGACCTCGGGCACACCGTACTGGCTCGTACCCGGCCCGCCGTTACGCGCACCGGTCTGCGCGAGCGCGGTTGGCATCGTCGCTGGAGCACCCGAGCCCACCGCGGGGAAGGTTCCGCTGTCGGTGACACCTGCCTCCAAGTCACGCAACTGGCCCTCAAGGTAAGCCTTGAGCCTGCTGCGGTACTCGCGCTCGAATGCACGCAGGTCATCGACCCTGCGCTCGAGCTCCTCGCGGGTCTGGACCAGCGAGCCCATCGCCTGACGATGCCGCTCCTGCGCGTCACGCTCCAGGCTTTCCGCCCGAGCCCGCGCGTCGCCGGTGATCTGCTCCGCCTGGCGCCTGGCCTTGGTGAGCACCTCATCCGCCTCGCGCCTGGCCCGGCCGAGGGTCTCGTCGGCTTCCCGGCGGGCATCCGCGATCGCCTGGTCAGCGGTCTGCTGCGCCAGTGAGAGCACGCGCGCGGCCGTGTCCATGTTGTCCTCGATGTGCGGCATCCCGCCCATCATGACCGGCTCAGGCTGCCTGCGCTCCGGCTCCACACGCGTTTCTGGAGCCATCATGTCTGGCTTGGGGTCGGATAGCGGAGAGCTCAATGCAGGCACAGCCGACTTACCGCCACGCAGGAGCTCCGCCAGCTTGGCGCGGAGTTCTTCATTCTCCTGAATCAGCCGGTCGAGCTCAGCCTCGACCTCATCGAGGAAGGCATCGACCTCTTCCTCGTCGTAGCCGGGCCTGAGCCTGGTCGTACTGAACTGCTTATTCCGCACATCCGCGGGCGTCAGCGGCATATCGTCTCCTCGGCGCACTTGGACCGTGTTCTTCACGACCGTACCCGAATCACAGCTTCGGCACGACCACTTCAAGCAGGATCAACACCACGATGAACAGAACCATGAAGCTAAGGTCCATGGCCACCATACCGAGCCTGAGCGTGGGGATGAAGCGACGCAGGAACTTCAGCGGCGGATCTGTAACCGTGAAGATACCCTCCGCGACCACAAGCAGGATGCCTGATGGACGCCACTCACGGGCGAAAACCTGCACCCACCCGAAGATCATCCTGCCGATCAGGACGACCAGGTAGATCGTCAGGACGTAGTAGAGGACTTCCCTCAGGTACTGCACGGTCCATCCGGTCCTTAGTGCCGATCCGGCCGGTACGGTGGCCGATCGGCGTCACGTCGGCACTGCTCGGCTAGCTCTGGTTGAAGAAGCCGCGCTCTGCGATACGAGCCTTGTCCTCCGCCGTCACCTCGACGTTCGCGGGAGACAGCAGGAACACCTTGTTAGTCACGCGTTCAATGCTCCCGCGCAGGCCGAAGATCAGGCCAGCCGCGAAGTCGACGAGACGTTTTGCGTCACTGTCGACCATCTCGGTCAGGTTCATGATCACCGGGGTGCCCTCGCGGAAGTGTTCCCCAATCGTACGTGCTTCATTGTAGGTGCGAGGGTGCAGTGTCGTAATACGCGCCAGATCAGTTGTCTGCGGGGCCGGCTCGGCGCGCCAGTCAGCGGCCTGGTAACCGGCATACTCGTCCCGGCCGGGACGCGGGTCCGCCTCATCCGTCACCTCGGGGCGATCCGCCGGGTCGTCGTAGTCCTCGTACTCACCGTAGGAGTCGTACTTGTCTCCGAAGCGGTGGTCGTCCTCCACGAGGCCGAGGTAGACCGCCATCTTTCGCATGGCACTGGCCATCCTTCAGTCCTCCCACCCTGTACCCGTATGCCGCAGCCGTTTCGGCTTCACGCGTGGGACATTACCTGACGCGAGGCCCGCGATCGCCGAGCAACGCCGTACCAATTCGCAGGTGTGTCGCGCCGGCCTCGACGGCGGCTTCGAGATCTCCGCTCATGCCGGCGGAAATCATCGTGGCGGAGGGCTTGACCGCACGCACCACGGCCGCACTGTCCAGCAGCCGGCCGAACGCCTCGGCAGGCTCCAGGCCGAGCGGCGCGATGGCCATCACGCCGCGCAGGACCAGGCCGGGCTCGGCCGCCGCCGCCTCGGCCAAGACAGCCACCTGCCCGGCCACGGCGCCGCCCCGGGCCGGGTCGCCGTCCAGGCTGACCTCGATCAGGCTGGCGATGACCCGGTCGGCCCGGCGGGCAGCCTGGCCCAGGGCCCGAATCAGCCGCAGCCGGTCCACGGAGTGCACGACGCTGGCGTAGCGGACCACGCTGGCGCACTTGTTCGTCTGGAGCTGGCCGATAAAATGCCAGGTGAGATCGAGGTCGGCAGACAGCGCGGCCTTCGGCGCGGCCTCGGCGTCACGATTCTCGCCGACGTCGGTCAGCCCCAGCTCGCTCAGCAGCCGCACGTCCGAAGCGGGCCGGGTCTTGGTCACCGCGATCAGCGTGATGTCACCGACGTCTCGTCCGGCCGCCTCGCACGCCTTGGCGATGCGGCCGCGCACGTCGGCCAGCCGCGCGGCGAGCTCCTCCCGCCGGGCGGGCTCGCTCACTTGAGGAAATCGGGGATATCCAGGTCATCGTCCTCTTCGAACACGACCGGGCGACGCCGGGTGGTAGCGACATCAAAGGTCTTCGCGGCGGCCTCGAGGTGCGACGGCCGGAACGGGGGCGCTTCTGAACCATCCGCCGCAGCCGCGGCAACCCGCTCCGGCCTGGGCGCCTCCGCGACCGCCGGGCTGCTCGGGGCCGTACCGGCCGCTACCTGGCCGCCCAGGGACGGGCTGCCCAGGACCGGGCGGGCCGGCTCCGGGCCGGTCTGGCCGTCAGGGGCCGGAACGGGATCGGCGGCCGTCTCGGCCAGCACCGGAGCGCTGAGCACGCCGCCATGACCATGCGCAGTGGCGGCCGTCTCGGCGACGGAGGCCCCGTGGCCGTTGGCCGCGGTCTGGTCGGCGCCGTACCCGTCGCTGCTCAGCCGGCCGAACTCGGCGGAGTCAGGGGCAGCCCGACCGGACCGCGGTGGACCCGATGCCCCCGCCGCGCCTCCTCCGGCCGCGGCGTAACTGGCGGCGCTGGCACCTGCGGACGTGGCGCCGAACGAGGCATCGCCCCCCGAGGAACCCGCCGGGGAACCTGCCGGGGAGGAACCCGCCGAGGAGGAACCCGCCGAGGAGGAACTGCCGCCGTACGCCGCGTGGCCCGACCCGTTCAGGGTGTAGGAGGAACTGCCGGACTCCACCGCGCTGGCGGTCCCGCTCCGGGGGCTGCGGCCTTCGTCGAGGCCGGCCGCAATCACCGTGACCCGCACTTCGTCCCCGAGGGCGTCGTCGATGACCGCGCCGAAGATGATATTCGCGTCCACGGCGGCGGAGTTGGAAACCAGCTGAGCGGCCTCGTTGATCTCGAACAACCCGAGATCGGAGCCGCCCTGGATGGACAGCAGCACGCCGTGCGCGCCATCGATGCTCGCCTCGAGCAGCGGGCTCGAGATCGCCATCTCGGCCGCCGCGACCGCGCGGTCGTCGCCGCGCGACGAGCCGGTGCCCATCAGGGCTGAGCCCGCCCCTGACATGACCGACTTGACGTCGGCGAAGTCAAGGTTGATCAGCCCGGGCGTGGTGATGAGGTCGGTAATGCCCTGGACCCCGGAGAGCAGTACCTGGTCGGCGGCCTTGAAGGCGTCAAGGACGCTCACGTGCCGGTCCGAGATCGACAGCAGGCGGTCGTTCGGGATGACGATGAGCGTGTCGACCTCGCTGCGCAGCCTCTCGATGCCGATCTCGGCCTGCACGACGCGGCGTTTGCCCTCGAACCCGAACGGCCGGGTGACCACGCCGATCGTCAGCGCGCCGAGCGACCGCGCCACGTTCGCCACCACCGGGGCGCCGCCGGTGCCGGTGCCGCCGCCCTCCCCGGCCGTGACGAAGACCATGTCGGCCCCCTTGAGGACCTCCTCGATCTCCTCCCGGTGATCTTGGGCCGCCCGGCCGCCGACATCGGGGTTGGCGCCCGCGCCCAACCCTCGGGTGAGCTCACGGCCGACATCGAGCTTGACGTCGTTGAGCCCCTCTTCGATCATGCGATTGACGGCGTTGACGCCGCCACCGCCGATTCCGACGACCTTGATAACCGCCAGATAGTTCTGCGGTGCTGCCACGAGGAGGGTACCTTTCCGCTCGTTACTGAAGTAATTTCACCAGCTGCATTTCGCTGGCCGCCATCTCAGCGGGTACTAATTCCCGCCGATCATGGCCCTGGGCTTGGGAAACCTTCGTCCTGCTCGGTGACGCGGAATTCACCGCACAGGCTCGATCCGCTGCCATCAGGCTTCACCTTAAGGTTAAGATTTAGAGTTTTTGCCGTCCGCACGATTGATACGGACAGTAGGGTCGGACGGGACCCGGGTCAACTAACCACGCACGAACCGGCCAGCGTGTCGCGGATCGGCGGGTCTTGGGGACTCTTCGGACATCGGCGCACATCAGTTGGTGGTCACGGTTTCCTGCGCGCTCACGTCGTAATAATGCGCGTGCGCTTGCATGAGAACATTGAGCACCCGCGCTTTCCTGGCCGCATCGCTGGCATCGCCCCACAGGACCGTTATCCCGCCGGAGAGCTGCAGCGTCACCTGATCCGGGCTTGGCGCCGACACCGATCCGACCGCGTGCCGCAGCGGGGCGGGCAGTTCGCCGAGCACGGCCGCCGCGGCGGCCAGGTCCGGGTCGCCGCGCAGCGAGGTCACCGCGGTCCCGGGCACCGGGACGAGATACAGCGGCAGGTCCGCGGGCCGCCGGACGGCCCACCGCACGATCACGCCGCTGGGGTCCACGAGGTCGAACCCGCCGCCCGGAGCCGTCACCGCGAGCGCGGACGAGCGCTCCCGCACCACGATCACCACCCGGTCCGGCCAGTCCCTGGTGACCTGTGCGCTCTGCACCTGCCTGATGGTCTCGATGCGGGCCGCGACCCGGCTGACGTTCACCCAGATCAGCGGCGTACCCCGGTCGACCCCGGCCACCGCGAGAACCTCCGAGGCCGGCACCAGGCGGGTGCCGGTGACGACCACCGACCGGACCACAAGCAGCCAGGAGCCGAGCAGCGCCCAGGCCACGGCCGCGACCAGGCCGGCCAGGGCGAGCGCGAAGAAGGCCACGCGCCAGGAGCGGAGGGGCTTGCGCCGCGCCCCTGTGCGCCGGACCGGACCGCTGGGCGGCAGGCTGCCGCCCGGGACGACCTGGCCCTGGTCGGCCGGGCTCTCATCGACCGCTTTAACGCAAGATGCCGGACTTGACCCGGCGGCCTCGTCGGTGGAGCTTTGCCCCTCCCCCGATGCGCCGCCGGAGCTGGTCACCCGTGCCGCCCCTTGAGCGTTTCGACCAGCTGCGGGCCCAGCGTGGTGACGTCGCCCGCCCCCATGGTCAGCACCACGTCGCCCGGCTTGGCGATCTCCGCGACCACCCCGGTCACGTTGCCCCGGTCAGGCACGAAGCGGGCCCGCCCGCCCGGGACCGCGTCGACCACGAGCTGGCCGGTCACGCCGGGCTCCGGGTCCTCCCGCGCGGCGTAGACGTCGAGGACGACGGCCTCGTCAGCCAGGCCGAGCGCGGTGCCGAAGTCAGCCGCGAAGATCCTGGTCCGGCTGAACAGGTGCGGCTGGAAGATG
This sequence comes from Streptosporangiaceae bacterium, assembly GCA_050013055.1. Lineage (GTDB taxonomy): Bacteria > Actinomycetota > Actinomycetes > Streptosporangiales > Streptosporangiaceae > Palsa-504. The sequence goes on along the minus strand of JBEKGC010000005.1, from coordinate 17,571 downwards.
GCGATGACCCGGCCGCCCGCCGCGAGTTCCCTGGCCGCTCGCAGGTCAGCGGCCAGCTCGGTCGGGTGATGCGCGTAGCTGTCAAGCACCCGTACCCCGTCGGCCTCGCCCTTGAGCTCCATCCGGCGCTGCGCACCCTGGTAGCCCGCGATGGCCGCCGCGACCCGGGGCGGCGCGAAGCCGAGCTCGACCGCCGCGGCGAAGGCGGCCGCCGCATTCAGCGCGTTGTGGTGACCGGGCACGTCCACGGTCATGTGAGACAGAATTTCACCGAACGGACTACGGTGCGCGGTCACCACGAAGCTGACCGCCATCCCGTGGGAACGAACATCGCTGAGCTGGTAGTCGGCCCGCGGCGATTCGCCGTAACGGCGGACCCTGGCGGGCTCAAGGTGAACCGCGACAGCCTCGGCCCCTGGGTCGTCAGCGCAGGTCAGGGTCATTCCGCTCACGCGGCGCCCGAACGTGACGAAGGCCGCCTGGATATCGGCGAGGCTGGCGTAGTTGTCCAGGTGATCGGCTTCCACGTTGGTGATGACCGCGACATCGGGGCTGAGCAGGAGAAACGATCCGTCGCTCTCGTCCGCCTCGGCGACGAAGTCCGGGCCCGTGCCGTCTTCCGCGCCGAGCCCGGTCTGGTTGAGGATCCCGCCGATGACGTAGCCGGGATCGGCTCCGCACCCGCGCAGCACCGTGGTCAGCATGGAGGTCGTGGTGGTCTTGCCGTGGGTGCCGGCGATCGTGATGGCCCGCCGCCCGGCCATGACCGAGGCCAGCGCGGCGGCCCGGTGCAAGATCCGCATCCCGCGCCTGGTGGCCTCGGCGAGCTCCGGATTGTCCGGGCGGATGGCGCTCGACACCACGAGCGTGTCACCGGCGCCCAGGCCACCCAGGTGGCCGGAGGAATGCCCGACGTACACGCTGGCGCCAAGCCCCGCCAGCTCATCGAGCCGCGCCGAAGGCGCGGCGTCGCTGCCGGATACGGCGATGCCCCTGGCCAGCATGATCCGGGCGATACCCGACATGCCCGCCCCGCCGATGCCGGCGAAGTGCACCCGGCCCAGTTCGCCGGCGGGTATCGGCTCAGCCGGCCTGAGCAGGTCCTTGAGCATGTGGGTTTCCACCCGTGCCCTCCACAATCTCGATGACCGCCTCGGCCAGCCAGCGGTCCGCGTCGCCGCGCCCGAGCGAGGCGGCCGCTTCCGACATGTCCGCCACCTGGTCGATGTTGACGAGCACGGGCAGCAGGGTGTCGCGGATCCACTCGGGGGTCAGCTCATTGTCGGCCACGAGCATGCCCCCGCCGTGTTGCACGATCGGCAGCGCGTTCAGCCGCTGTTCGCCGTTGCCGATGGGGAGCGGCACGTAGGCGGCCGGCAGGCCGACGGCGGTGAGCTCGGCGCAGGTCATCGCGCCGGCCCGGCACAGCACGAAGTCCGCCGCCGCGTAGGCCAGGTCCATCCGGTCGATGTAGGGCGAGGCCACGTAGGGGACCCGCGCGGTCCCCTTCTCGGTCACCGGGGCGTCGTGGCCGTTACGCGGGCCGATGATGTGCAGGACCTGGACGCCGGCGTCGCGCAGCCACCCGGCCGCGCCGAACACCGCGGCGTTGATCGAGCGGGCGCCCTGCGACCCGCCGGTCACGAGCAGCACAGGCAGGTCGGGACGCAGGCCGAAATGGGCGCGCGCTTTGTCGCCGAGCCCGAGCCGGTCGAGCTCGGCGATCTCGCGCCTGATCGGGATGCCGAGGTACTTGGCGTTCCTGAGCTGGGCGTCCGGATGACCGGTGAACACGTGGGTGGTAAACCTGGCCCCGAGCCGGTTGGCCAAGCCAGGCTTGGGGTTCGCCTCGTGCACCACGATCGGCACACCGCGGCGCCTGGCCGCCAGGTAGGCCGGGGTCGCGACGTATCCGCCAAACCCGACGAGCACCTGCGCCCCGGTCCGGTCCAGGGCGGCGGCGGCCGCGTTGACGGCGCCGGCCAGCCGGCCGGGGACGGTGAGCAGCTTCGGCGTGACCGACCTGGGCATCGGCACCGCGGGGATGAGCTCAAGCTTGTATCCGCGCAGCGGGATCAGCCGCGTCTCCAGGCCCCGTTCCGTGCCCAGGCAGGTGATCTGGGCACCGGGATCGATACGGCGCAGCGCGTCCGCCAGCGCCAGGGCTGGTTCGATATGACCGGCGGACCCGCCGCCGGCAAGCATTACCCTCATGTCACGTTCCTGAACTGCCCGGCGCTTATCGTCGGCGCTTTGATAGACCGAGCCAGCTTAGAACGCGGAGCGGCCAGCCGGGGCCGCGTGCGGCCAAAGCCTCGCGGGCACCGGGTTCGAGCCGGGCGAAGGACAGGAGCATGCCAAGCGCGATCAAGGTCGCCAGCAAGGACGACAGCCCGGCCGAGACCAGCGGAAGCGGGACCCCGGTGATAGGCAGGACGCCGATCACCGCGCCGATGTTCACCACGGCCTGCACGACGATCCAGGCGGTGATGGCGGTGGCGGCCAGCCGGGAGAAGATGTCGGGCACCCGCCGGGCGATCCGGAGCCCGGCGAAGGCCAGCCCGCCGTACAGCGCGGTCACGCAGAGCGTGCCGACGAGCCCGAGCTCCTCGCCGATGATGGCGAAGATGAAGTCCGTGGTGGATTCGGGTACGTAGCCCCACTTCTCCCGGCTGGCGCCGAGGCCCACGCCGAAGATGCCGCCCGAGCCGAGCGCGTACTTCCCGTGCACGCCCTGCCAGTTCGCACCGGTGACATTGCCCCCCTGATTGAGGTAGCCCACCATGCGCTCGAAGCGGTACTTCTCCGAGACGATCATGAGGAGCATGGCCAGGGTCATCAGGATCAGCAACCCGGTGAAGACCCGCCCGGGCGTGCCGATGACCCAGAGCAGCGCCAGGAAGATGACCATCAGGATGAACGTGGTGCCCAGGTCGTGCCCGGTCATCACGAGCAGGCACAGCAGGCCCGCGCCCGGCATGAGCGGCACGAGCATGTGCCGCCAGTCGGCGAGCTGGCCCAGCTTCTCCTTACGAGCCAGCAGGTCGGCGCCCCACACCACCAGGGCGAGCTTGGCTATCTCTGACGGCTGGATCTGCTGTCCGCCGATCGATATCCACCGGGCCGCGCCGTTCTGCGAAACGCCGACGCCGTGGATCAGCGTGAGCCCGAGCCCGACCACGGAGACCGCGAGCAGCGGGTAGGCGAAGGCGCGGAACAACCGCGGTGACGAGCGCGCCGCCAGCCACATAAGCGGCAGGCCGAAAGCCGCTCCGAGCAGTTGCTTCTTGAAGTCCGACCAGGCCGCAAGCCCCGCGGACAGGTCGGCCACCGACCCCGTGGACTGCACCATGACCAGGCCGAGCCCGAGCAGCAGCACGGTGAGGCCGAGGACCAGGTAGTAGGACGTCAGCGGCCGGTCGAGCAGGGCCCGCCACATGCCGATCCGGTCCCGCACTCCGCCCAGGACCAGCGGGTCGGCGTCACTGTCCAGGTCGGGCAGACCGCTACCGCCCGCGGAGACCCCGGAGCCGGCCGGCCCCGCGGCCGGGCGGCCGCCGAAGCGCACGCCGGACGCCGTCATCGGCGGCCTCCCGTCGGTCCCGTCGGTCCCGTCAGTCGCGCCGGTCGCGTCAGTCGATCCGGGAGTCGGGCCGGAAATCGGGCCGGAAATCGGGAGAGCTGGCATGCCCACCGGGGGTTGTCATGGGGATGCATAGTCCCAGTCTGTTCGCTGGCTGGCGACAAGACCGGAACATCCGTGGCGTGTCGCCCAAAGATTCCGGCGCGCCCGGCCGCTTACCATGGTGGATAGTAAGAACCGGCATGATGTGACCCAATGAGCAGGTCAGAATCTTCTCGCTTCCCGGTGACGGTGACCCGGCTTCCTGTGACGCGTTGTGAGGTGTGCGGGCGCACTCTCGCCTACCGGCCCGGCCAGGCGAGCACGGTGCTGACCCAGCATTACCACCGGGCGCATCCGGAAGCCCTCACCGAGGCGCCGGAATCCAGGCGCTGAGCGGACTTCCGCCTCGCCGCCCGCACGAGTACGCTCCGCGGGTGTGAGCATGATCGCTTCTTCGTGGCCGTCCTCCTGCTGACCGGCGGCCTGGCCGCGGCCCGGGCAAGTCAGGGAACATCATCGGTTTTCCCCGGCCGTCCGCTTGCTCTCGCCGCGCTGATCGCCTGGCTGCTCACCGCCAGCCTCGGCGGCTACATGCTGCGCACCTGGGTGGCCCGAGGTGGCCTGCGGGTTCAGCGCGCCACCGGGGTCGGGGTGCCGCCCGCGGTCGTGTTCGGTCATGCCGCGGTCGCGCTGACCGGGCTGCTGGTCTGGGCCGTTTACACGCGGACGGGCTGGCACGTGCTGGCCTGGCTCGGGCTGGCCCTCATCGCCGCCGCTATCGCCCTGGGCATCTGCACGGTCACCCTGTGGACTCCTTACCCCATCGCGGTTCCCGCGGCCGCGGCCGGGCGGCCGGGCGCCCAGCCGCCCGCGGCCGGAGACGGCACGGTCACCGATGAGATGATCGCCAGCTTGCTGGCCAACCCGTTTCCTGTCCGCCGCAGGCCCAGGCTCCGGCTGGCTCCGCTTGTTCCTGTCGGCCATGGTTTCGCCGCCCTGGCCACCTTCATGCTGGCCATGCTCGCCGCCGTCGGCGCGGGATTAGGTACATTTCGAGTCCAATAAAACTGCTAAGGACCCATACGGCCGCCGGCTCCGGCCGGCCCCGGTGCGGAGAATCGCGAGCTCATCGGGCAGTCTGGAAGCATGTCAGAAACGCTCACGATGATGGCCGTCCACGCGCACCCCGACGACGAAGCGTCAAGCACCGGCGGCGTGCTGGCCGCCTACTCCGCCCAGGGCATCCAGACCGTGGTCGTGACCTGCACCAACGGCGAGTTCGGTGACGCGCCGGGCGGGATCAAGCCAGGCGGCGACGGGCACGAGGAGCAGGCGGTGGCCGAGCATCGCCTCGCCGAGCTGCGCGAAGCCTGCGCGATCCTCGACGTCAGCCACCTTGAGCTGCTCGGTTACCACGATTCAGGCATGCCGGAGTGGGACTACAAGGACCGCCCTGACGCGTTCTGCAACGTCCCCGAGGCCGACGTGGCCGCGAGGATATCCGGCCTGATCGAGCAGTACCGGCCCCAGGTGCTGATCACCTACGACGATAAGGGCCCCTACCAGCACCCCGATCACGTGCACGCGAGCCGGGCGGCGCAGGCTGCGTTCGCCCGCAGCGGCCTCGCCGCCAAGTTGTACCTCACCGCCATGCGCCGCAGTGACTGGCGCAAGATCTGGGAGGCGCTGCGCGACCTCGGCGCGGAGGTGCCCAACTTCGAGGACATGGACCCGGAAGCCCAGCGGCAAGCGGCCGCGTCCGAGGGGCGCATCACCACCTCCGTGGACATCCGGCCGGTCCTGGGCCGCAAGCGCGAGGCGCTGCTGGCCCACCACAGCCAGATCGCCGAGTCGTGGTTCAGCAAGATCCCTGAGGAGATCGCCGAGGCGGCCTTCGGCCACGAGCACTTCATCCGGGTGAGCGATACCACCGGGGCTCCGCTCCCCGAGGACGACCTGTTCGCAGGGTTGCGGCCGCCGGGACAGACCACATGACCGCTGAGCCGTCCGCCGCCATGAGCGGGCTGGTCGAGCGGTCCGCGGCCGCTTACGTGGCCGCTGTACCTGACCAGCCCGAGGACGACGGGTTTTTCGGGCCTGCCAGCGTGACCTGGCGGGTCGCCAGTGACCTGTCCGCGCCGGTCGCCGGGCTGCGCTCGCTGCTGATGCAGGCGCTGCACCCGCTGGCGATGGCCGGCGTGGACCAGCACAGCGACTGGCGCCGCGACCCGGTCGGCCGGCTCGCGGCGACCTCCGCGTACGAGGCCATCGTCACCTTCGGTGACCGGGCGAGCGCGACTCGGGTAGCGGAGCGGGTGCGGGCGATCCACACCCGGGTGCAAGGCGTGGACACGGTGACCGGCCTGCCGTATGCGGCCGGCGATCCCGCGCTGCTGCTCTGGGTGCACGCGGCCCTGGTCGACTCCGGCCTGGCCGCCGGGCGGCTGTTCGGCACGCCGCTGACCGACGCCGACGCCGACGCCTACGTCCGCGAGATGGCGATCGCGGCCGAGCTTCTCGGGGTGCCGCGCGAGATCATCCCGGCCAGCGTGGCCGAGCTCGACCGGTACGTCGCCGATGTCCGTCCCGAGCTGCGGTGCACGCCCGCGGCCGCCGAGTCGATGAGCTACCTGCTCGACCCGCCCGGCCTGGATTCCGACCTCGCCGAGCTGTGGCAGGACATCAGGGACGCCTCGATCGCCACGCTGCCCGGGTGGGCCATCGCAGCGTACGGGTACCAGCTGCCCGCGCCGGTGACGGCCGAGCGCAGGAACGAGATCCGGCAGGCCCTCGGCGTGCTCGATGCGGTGTTCCTCGGCGAGCCTGGCGTCCTTGAGGCCCGGCAGCGGATCGCCCTGCGGGCGCGTTCGGCGGGGAAGGCGTGAGGCCGGGACGGCGCAGGAAGGTCGCCGCCGCGGCGGTGCTTGGCCTGGTGTCGATCGCGGGCCTGGCGGAGACCCGCCGCCGGATCGGCCGCCTGCGGGTAGAGCGCGGGATGGCGGCCCTGCGGCTCGCCGCGCGCGGCGGCGTGCGGTACGCGAGCAGCGCGCCGAAGCTGTTCGCCACCGCGGGCGAGCACCGGCAGCAGCTGCGGAACGACCTGGCCTTGCAGACCGCCGAGGACGTCGCCACCACCTTGGGGACGATGAAGGGCGTGTTGATGAAGCTGGGCCAGATGGCCAGCTACGTCGACGACGGCCTGACGCCGGCCGCCCGCCGGACGCTGAGCCGGCTGCAGGACAGCGTGCCGCCGATGAGCCCCGAGCTGGCCGCCCGCGTCGTCACGGAAGAACTCGGCCTGCCGCCGGAGCAGGCCTTCGCGACCTGGGATCCGGTACCCATCGCGGCCGCGTCGATCGGCCAGGTGCACCGCGCGATGACCCTCGACGGGCGGGCGGTCGCGGTGAAGGTCCAGTACCCGGGCATCGCCGAGACCATCGCGGCCGACCTGGGCAACGTCGGCCTGCTGCGCCGGATGCTCAAGATCACCGCACCGAGCCAGGACGTCGACGCGCTGCTCGCGGAGCTGACCGAACGCATCACCGAGGAGCTCGACTACCGCGCCGAGGCCCGCAACCAGCAGCTGTTCGCCCGCTACTACGAAGGCCACCCGACGATCCACGTTCCCGGCATCGTCGAGGAGCTTTCCACCCGCCGCCTGGTGACAAGCGACCTGGCCGACGGCGCGCGGTTCGCCGAGCTGGCCAGCTGGTCCCAGGCCGAGCGCGACCTGGCCGCGGAGACGATCTACCGCTTCGTCTTCCGCAGCCTGTACGAGATGCACGCCTTCAACGGCGACCCGCATCCGGGCAACTACCTGTTCCATGGCGGTGGCCGGGTGACGTTCCTGGATTTCGGGCTGGTCAAGCACTTCACCGACGACGAACTGCGGCCGCTGGTGGAGATGGTCAAGCATCTGTGCGTGGAGAACGACCCGGAAGCCTTCCGCGCGGCCATGGTGCAGGCCGGCTTCCTCATGCCGGACACGCCGCTGCCCACGGACGAGATCATCGAGCACATGGCCCTGTTCTACGACACGGTGCGGGAGCGGGGACTACGGACCATGACCGGGGAGTACGCCTCCGCGGTCAGCCGGCGGTTCTTCGACTTCCGCAGCCCGCTGACCCCGTACGCGGCCATCCCCCGCTCCTACGTGATCCTGCAGCGGATCAACCTGGGCCTGTTCGCCCTGCTCGGCGAGCTCTCCGCGACCGCGGACTGGCGCTGCATCGCGGAGGAGATCTGGCCGTTCGTGCGCGGTCCCGCGTGCACGCCGATGGGCGCGGCCGAGACTACCTGGCAGGCGAGCCGGCGAGAGGCCGGGCACGCAGGCCAGGTCGTTCGGTAAAAAGTCCTTACGGCCAGGGCCGCAGGTCGTACGGCCGCAGGTAGCGGGCCGGGGTGAAGCTGGTGAAGGCCGGCGCGGTCGGGTAGACGGTCCCGCCCACGGCGTAGATGTTGTCCTGGGGCCCGAGCGCGGCCGCCTCGGTGTTCAGGCCGGCCGGGGACGGCACGTGCCACCGCCCGGTGGCGAGGCGGTTCTCCAGCGTCTGGACGGCGGTGATGGTCTCGGCCGGGGTGAACGCGCAGTGCCCGGCGCGGGCCACGAAGATCTGCCGCAGCAGGGCACCCCGGCCGGCCCGGTCGACGGCAGCCCGGTAAGCCTGCTCGTTCTCCGGCACGACCAGGCCGTCGCCGGTGGTGTGCATGGTCAGCACCGGAACCGAGATGTCACCGTTGAAGACGATGTTTCGAGTCAGCCAGGACACCGCGGCCGGATCGGCGCTGATCCGCTGGGAGTCGTTCAGCGTCCGAACGTCCTGGCCCAGGCTCAGCCCGGCGCTGCGGTACAGCGCCTTGACTTCTGTGGCGTCGGCGGACTTGGCCAGGTCGCTGGCGTAGTTCACGCCGGTGTTCCAGGACGGGTTCCCGCCCGCCTTGGCCTCCAGGTCGGCCCGGAAGGCGAAGATGAACGGGAAGGTCACCTCGGTGTCCCAGAGGTATTGATTCTGCTCCTGAGCGGCGTAGTCGGTGGCCGCGGGTTCGGCGGACAGCGGGGTGAACCAGCCGGGAGTGTCGGAGAGCGCCGCCACCAGGGCCAGCCGGGCCCGGCCCGTGGCGGTCTGCTGCGCCTTGGCTATCGCGGCCTCGGCGTTGGCCAGGTTGGCCGTGGGGTTGGTGATGCCGGTGACCTGGACCGAGGGGTCGATCAGCCGGGCGAACGCGAAGGCCCCGTCAAGCGCGGTGTTCCAGGTCGCCACGCCACCGGACAGCACGCCGCACATCGGCAGCGCGGCGTCGAACCGGCTCGGGTCGTCCTGCAGCAAGCCGGCCGTGATGATGCCGCCGAGCGAGTGCCCCCAGGCCACCGTGGTCCTGGGCCGGCCGTAAGTGTGGTCGAAGGTATCCAGGGTGCTGATCTGGTCGGGCAGGGCCTGTGCGATGGCCCAGCCGGTGCTGGAGTACGACGAACCCGCGAGCGCGTAGCCGTGGGCCAGCATCCAGGCGGCGGTCACCGGGTCGCCCGCGTCCTGGGCCGGGTTGGCCGCGCCGGGAACGACATAGCCGTGGCTGTACAGGTACAGGGTCCCGTTCCAGGCTCCCGCCGGGCACTGAATCAGGTAGGTGGCGCCGTCGGACAACGTTCCGTTCAGCGTGCTCACAGAGCCGGAGCCGCCGCAGGCCGAGGTGGCCGACGCGGCCACGGACGACGAGGCGAGGCCGCCGGCCACCAGGCCCGCGGCCAGCACGAGGCCAGCAAGTTTCTTCGACCGCACCATTAGCCCACGCTCCCAGCCGCCGATCTCCTGACGAAAAGTAACTTACCGGTAACGTCAGCCAAACGGGAGTCGTCGCGGCCAGGTCGCGGTAACAAGAAGGAAACGGCGCCGACTCGCGGCCTTAACGCCTTGTGGTGATTTGTGGCCTTTATGGGGATCTGGCGGCCCAGGCCTGGGGGCTAAGCCTGGTGGCTAGGCCTGGGGGGCTAGGCGCCGAACCAGCCGGGTACGTCGAGGCGGAAGGTCTCACCGGGCGCCATGGCGCCCAGGTCCGATTCGAGCGCGGCCAGCCGGTCCGGGCCGAGCGTGCTTTCCCACCTGGCCCGGATATCGCTGAAGATCATCGCGGACATGGCCAGCGCTGCCGTCCCGCGCGGGGTGAGCCGGATCAGCTTGCGCCGCTTGTCGGCCTGGTCGCCGGCCCGGTTGACGTAGCCGAGCTCTTCGAGCCGTTCGGTTGTCTTGCCTGCGGCCTGCTTGGAGATACCGAGCCGGCGGCCCACCTCGGTCGCGGTCGCCCCGCCCGGGCCGATGGCCTGCAAGGCAAAGCCATGAGCCGGGCGCAGGTCCGGGTGCCCGCGGCGCGCCAGCTCGGCGTGCAGTTCGTCGATGATCGACCGGAACCCGGCGAACAGCAGCATCGGCAGCTCGAAGCCGTAGCCGTGTGGCTCTCCGCCTGGTGCGCCCGTTGACATAATCGACAACCTCGTTTACTGTTTATGACAATCTAGTTGTCTAGTTTAGCCGAGAGGGCCCTCCATGCCTGCGACCACAACCACCTGGTTCCCCGATCACACCATCGAGTCGGCGCCGCCGGCGGCCCGCAGGTCCATGACCGCGACTCAGAAGCACCTCGGCTACCTGCCTGCCGCCGTGGCCCGGATGGCGGCCTCGCCGCACCTGCTCGACGGGTTCGGCAAGCTCAACGCTCTCTTCGAGAGCTCGACGCTGGACCAGGTGGCGCGTGAGGTGCTGGTCATGACCATCGCGACCAGGAATCACTGCCATGTCTGCGTGGCCATGCACACCGCCCGGCTGACCGCCCTCGGCGCGGCCCCGGACCTCATAGCGGGGCTGCGCAGCGGCGCGCCGCTCGCCGACGAACGACTCGAGGCGATCCGGGTTTTTACGCTCGGCGTGCTGGCCACCGCGGGCGACGTGGACGACCAGGCGCTGCGCACCTTCCTCAGCCACGGGTACACCAGCCAGAACGCATTGGAGGTGGTGCTCGGCATCGGCACCTACACCCTGTCTACCCTGGCCAACCGACTCACCCGCGCTCCCCTGGACGACCACCTAGCCCCCTTCGCCTAGTACGCGGCGCCGGACTCCGGAAAGGGTCACGGAAGATAGGGCTTTCGTGGATGGTTCGGTACCCAATAGGGTACCTTTTTCTCCACTAAGGCCGAATCCTCCACGCGAATTGTTCAGCTGGTCGCACTAGTGATCGAATGATGAGGCCGACGGGGCTGGTGGGGCTGGCGGGATCGCGCGCTGGTCAGCCGACGTAGAAGATGCCAAGGCCCAGGGCGACGCAGATGCCGGCGATGATCCAGAAGCGGACGACGATGGTCGTTTCCGCCCAGCCGGTTAGCTCGAAATGATGCTGCAGGGGGGCCATCCGGAACACTCGTTTACCTGTCGTCTTGAACGAGGTCACCTGGATGACGACCGAGAGCGTGATGATGACGAACAGGCCGCCCAGCAGGAGCAGCAGCAACTCGGTCCTGGTGGTGATGGCCAGCCCGGCGAGCGCGCCGCCGAGGGCCAGCGACCCGGTGTCGCCCATGAAGATCTTGGCGGGCGGCGCGTTCCACCACAGGAACCCGGTACAGGCGCCCATCACGGTGGCGGCCACGATGGCGAGATCCTGCGGGTCGCGGATCTGGTAGCAGGCGGGGGCGATGGCGACCGTGCAGTCGTTCCGCAGCTGCCAGATCCCGATGATCATGTAGGCGGCGAACCCCAGGATGGCCGCGCCGGTGGCCAGCCCGTCGAGGCCGTCGGCGAGGTTCACCCCGTTCGAGGTGCCAGCGACCATGAAGATGACCCAGACCACGAAGAGCACAGGCCCGATGGAGATCCCGAAGTCGGCCAGGAAGGACAGGTGGGTGGAGGCCGGGGTAAGGTCATAGCCGTCCGGGAACCTGATCGCGAGCAGCGCGAACACCGCGCCGACCACCGCCTGGCCCGCGAGCTTGGCGCCGCTGCGCAGGCCCAGGCTGCGCTGCATGTACAGCTTGATGAAGTCGTCCGCGAACCCGACCAGGCCGAGCCCGGTCATCAGGAACAGCACGAGCAACCCGGACGCGGACATGGGGTCACCGGTGGCCACGTGACCGACGAGATACCCGACCAGCGACGCGATGATGATCACCGTGCCGCCCATGGTCGGCGTGCCGCGCTTGGACAGGTGCGCCGGGCCGTCCGACCTGATCTGCTGGCCGTAGCCGCGCCGGGTGAACGCCTTGATCGCCAGCGGGGTGCCGAACAGCGCGATGAACAGCGAGACGGCCGCGGACAGCAGGACAGTCTTCACCGGTCCGCCCCCCCAAGAAGGTCGGCCGCGACGCCTTCGAGGCGGGCGGCGCGGGATGCCTTTACCAGTACCACGTCGCCGGGCTTCAGCTGGTTCGCCAGCACCTCGAGCGCGGCCGCGCCGTCGGCCACTTCGACGGCCTCACCGTGCCATGACCGGACCCGGCGCGCCCCGGCCAGCAGCGGCGCCGCTTCCGCACCGACCGCGATCAGGCCGGCCAGCGCGGGCCCGAGCACCTGCGCGGCGTACTCGCCTGCTTCCTCATGGCTGGCTCGCGAGATGTCGCCGAGCTCGGCCATGTAGCCCAGGACGGCGAAAGCCCGGCCGTTCCCCGTCACGTGGCGCAGCGCGTCGAGCGCGGCCCGGACCGACTCAGGATTCGCGTTGTAGGCATCGTTGATGACCGTCACTCCATCCGGCCGGCGGCCGACTTCCATCCGCCACCGGCTGCGTGCGACCGCGGCGGAAAGCCCGTCCGCGATGTCGGCCAGGCCCAGCCCGAGTTCGTGCGCCAGGGCCGCGGCCGCCAGCGCGTTTGGCACGTTATGGGCGCCGTGCAACCGCAGGGCGACCGGGGCCTGGCCTTGCGGTGTCAGCAGGGTGAACCTTGGCCGCCCGAGCTCATCCAGCCGCGTGTCCGCCGCCCGGACCTGGGCCGCAGCACCGGGAGCGGCGCTGAAGGTGACGATGCGGGCTCCGGTGCGGGACGCCATGGCCAGGACGCGGGGATCGTCGGCGTTCAGGATGGCCACGCCGCCGCCCGACCCGGCGAGCCCGCCGGCCGCCGGGAGGGCCTCGACCAGCTCGCCCTTGGCCCGGGCCACCTGGTCAAGGCCGCCGAACTCCCCCGCGTGCGCGTGCCCGACGTTCAGCACCACGCCGTAGCGGGGCGGCGCGATACGGCACAGGTACGCGATGTGGCCCGGGCCGCGGGCGGAAAGCTCGAGCACCAGGTACCTGGTCGCGGTGTCCGCGCGCAGCACGGTCAGCGGGTGGCCGAACTCGTTGTTGAACGACCCGGCCGGGGCGATGGTCGGCCCGAGTCGCTCCACCAGCTGAGCGGCCAGGTCCTTGGTCGAGGTCTTTCCCGACGAACCGGTGATGCCCGCGATCCGCACCCCAGGCAGCGAGTCGACCACGAATCTGGCCAGCGCGCCCAGCGCGGCCGGCACGTCCGTCACGAGCACCGAGGGCACCGGGACCGGGCGGCTGGCGAGCACCGCCGCCGCGCCCGCGGCCACGGCGGCGGCGGCGAAGTCGTGTCCGTCCGACCGCTCCCCCGCGACCGCCGCGAACAATCCTCCGGGACTCACCCGCCGGGAGTCGATGACCACCTCGCCGCTGACCATGACCCCGGGATCGCCGTCCAGCCTGCCGCCGGTGATCCGGGCGAGCTGCGCCAGCGAAAGCGGGATCACCTGGTCACCGCCCAGGGCTCGGCGGCATCCTGCGGGTCACCGGACGACCGGGCGGCGGTCGGCCGCGCCCGGTCCGGCTGGACCTGGTCGCGCTGGCTGAGCGCGGCCGCCAGGACCTGCCGGTCGTCGAACGGCAGCACCGCGCCCGCCACGTACTGGCCGGTCTCGTGCCCCTTGCCTGCCACCACGATGACGTCCCCCGCGGCGGCCCTGGCGACCGCCTGCGCGATCGCGGCGGCCCGATCCGGCTCGATGCTGACCTGGGCCCGGTCCTCACGCGGCACGCTCAGCACCCCGTCGAACATCGCCGCGAGGATGGCCAGCGGATCCTCAGAACGCGGGTTGTCGCTGGTGAAGATGGCCACGTCGGCGAGCGAGGCGGCCGCGGCGCCCATCAGCGGGCGCTTGGAGGAGTCCCGGTCGCCGCCGCAGCCGAGCACGATGATCAGGTTTCCGCGGGTGACCGGCCGCAGCGAACGCAGCACCGCCTCCACCGCACCAGGCTTGTGCGAGTAATCGACGAAGGCGGTTACGTCAAGGCCGGACGCGGGCACCCGCTCCAGCCGGCCGGGCACGCCGGGGCAGGCGGCCACGCCCGCCACCGCGTCCTCGAGCCTGATGCCCGCCTCGACCAGCGCGACCAGCGCGCCGACCGCGTTAGCCACGTTGAACACCCCGGCCAGGCCGACCGATACGTCCGCCTCGACTCCGCCCGGCCCGATCAGCCGGAACGTGCTTCCGTCCGCGCCCGGCCGGACGTCGGCCGCCCGCCAGTCCGCCGCCTCGGCACCCGCGACCGAGAACGTGGTCACCGGCACCGGCGCGGAGGCCGCGAGCCTGCGCCCGTGCCAGTCGTCGATGTTCACCACCCCGATCACCGGCGGGACGAACAGGGACGCCTTGGCCTGGAAGTAGTCCTCGAGATCGGCGTGGAAGTCCAGGTGATCCTGGGACAAGTTAGTGAAGACGGCCACGTCGAAGTGGGTGCCCGCGACCCGGCCCAGGGTGAGCGCGTGGCTCGACACCTCCATCGCGGCCGCGGTCACCCCGCGCTCGACCATGACCGCGAACAGGGCCTGCAGGTCGGGCGCCTCCGGGGTGGTCAGCGAACTGGTCAGCCGCTCCGTTCCGATCCGGATCTCCACCCCGCCGATGAGGCCGGTCTGGTGCCCGGCCGCGCGCAGGCCGGCCTCGAGCAGGTACGTACTCGTGGTCTTGCCGCTGGTCCCGGTCACGCCGATGAGGCCAAGCCGGCTCGACGGGTCCCCGTACACCCAGCAGGCGATCTCGCCCAGCTTGGCCCGCGGATCGGCGAGCACGAACACGGGCACTCCGCTGGCCGCGGCCTTGGCCCGCCCGTCCGGGTCGGTCAGCACCGCGACCGCGCCCGCGGCCACCGCCTGGTCGCAGTGCGCGGCACCGTGGCTGCTGGCCCCGGGCAGCGCCGCATACAGGTCGCCGGGCTGAACCGCCCGGGAGTCAAGGGTGACGCCGGACACGAACCCAAGGTCGTTCGGCGGCAAAGAATGCGAGTCAAGCCGGACGCCGAGTAGCGAGCTAAGCGCGGACAGCGGACGCTGGGCCGGATGCGCGGGACGGATCGCCACGGGGTGAGAGTACCTCCAATCACGGCGCGGTCAGGCGGACCTTCGCAGGTACGGCTCCGTCCGGCGGGATATCCATCGTGGCGAGCGCGTCTTTCGCGACCTGGTAAAAGACCGGACCGGCCACAACGTCCCCGTAATAGCCGCCCTTGCGCGGGTCCTGCACGTTGACCGCAATGACGAGCTGCGGGTTGTCGCCAGGCGCTATGCCAATGTAGCTCGATCCGTAGACGCACAGGGCGCACTTTCCGTTGGACTCCTGTGAGGTCCCGGTCTTGGCCGCGATCGCGTAGCCGGGGATGATCCCCCAGGGCTGGTCGCCCGCCTCGTCGATCGCGGGCACCTGCTGCAGGATCTGCAGCAGCTCGTGCGCGGTCTTGGCCTGGATGACCCGCTTCGAAGGGGACGGCGCGGCCGGGGTGTACGTGCCCGCCGAGTTGGTCGTGCCCTCGACCAGCGTCGGCTGCACCCGGACGCCGCCGTTGGCGATCGTCGCGTACACCTCGGCCATCTGGATCGCGGTCACGGCCACGCCCTGCCCGTACGACAGCGTGTACCGCGTGTCCGCGTACCAGCTGGAGGGCACGGGCAGGTCTCCGGCGGTCTCGCCGGGCAGCCCGACACCGGTCGGCTGGCCGAGGCCGAACGCCTTCAGGTAGTCGTACTGCACCTGCGGGCTGACGTGGGCCACCACCTGCGACATGCCGACGTTGGAGGAATGCGCGATGATGCCCGCGATCGTGTACCGCTCCCCCGGCGCCCATTCGGCGTCGTGGATGACCTGGCCGCCCCGGACGATCTGGTACGGGATGGTGTAGGCGCTCATCGGCGTCTGGCCGCCGTGCTCGAACGCGGCCGCGGCGGTGATCACCTTGGCGGTGGAGCCCGGCTGGAACTGAGCCTGCACCGCCAGGTTGGTGGTCTGCGCGACGTTGCTGACGTTCGACGGGTCGTACGTCGGGTACTGCGCCATGGCCAGCACATTCCCCGTGTGCGGCTGGATGATCACCACCGTGCAGTTGTTCGCCTTGGTCTTGGCCACCTGTTTCTGGCAGGCCTGCTCGGCCGCGTACTGCAGCGCCGGGACGATGGTCAGCCGCAGGCCACTGCCGTTGACCACCGGCTTGTCGTTGCTGCCCGCCAGCGGGATCTGCTGGCCGTCTGTGCCGGTCTGGACCTGCTCGCTGCCGGGCTGGCCGGCCAGCAGCGCGTTGTCCACCTGCTCCAGGCCGGCCTGACCCACTAGGGCGCCGTTGGCTGGGGTGCTGGTGAAGCCGATGATGTTGGCCGCGACGCTGCCGTCCGGGTAAGACCTGGCGTAGGTGGGGGCGCTCTGGTAGACGCCGGGCAGGCCCAACGCCGTAATCTGACTGCTGACCTGCGCGGATACACCCTTGGCCAGCACCACGTAGTCCTTTGAGGAGGGACGCGTCAGCAGGCCGAGGATCGCGGCAGGCGTCATGGCGAGCGGGACGGCCAGCTCGCCGGCCGCCCGCTGCTGCAGCGCCGCGGTGGTCATCGTGGCGCTTGTCATCTGCGGCGGGTCGGCCCAGATCGTGTAGGTGGCCACCGTCATCGCCAGGATCTGGCCGTTCGCGCCGGTGATGCTGCCGCGCAGCGCGGGCATCGCGATCGTGTGGACCCGTTCGGCCAGGGCCAGCTGGCGGTAGGTGCCTGACTCCATGCCCTGCAACTGCACCAGGCGCCCGGCGAACAGGGAGAGCACGAAGATGATCGCGAGCAGGGTGACGCCGAGCCGCCGGTTCGGGTCGCCGCGAGGCACCAGCCGGTTTCTGGGCCGGGGCCTGGGCGGCCGCGGCGGCCCGCCCGGGTCCGCTGGCCAGGCTGGGGACCACTCGCCCGTTCTCGGGGCCGAACGACCAGGGCCAGGCGCGCCAGGACGGCCGGCCGCCGAGGGTGGCCTGCGCCGCGGGCCAGGACCCAGCGGCCCGGACCCGGCGGACCCGGCGGACCGGGCGGACCCGGCGGACCTGGCGGGTTTGGCGGCGGAGCGGCGAGGCGGCGGACGGCGGTCGTCCGGCCGGCCGGTCTGCGGACGGCGGGACGGGTCCTGCGGCGTCACGGGTTGTACCCCGGGACATGGATTTCCGCGTCGGACTCGGAAACCTTCCCGGTGACGATCTTTCCGTTCTTGAGGTCGATGAAGCGCAGGTCCGGGTTCTGCCGCATGCCCAGCCGCTGCGCCTCCTTGGCGATGACGGCCGGGTTGGCCGCTTGCGCCACCGCGTTGGTGAGGGTCTGTGCCTGGCGGGCCAGGCTGGCGTTCTGCTGCTGCAAGCTGGTGATCTGGAACGCACCCTGCGCCAGCGTGGTGCTGATCACAAGCAGTGATACCAGCGCACCGCCGAGCAGCCCGACGAGCAGCAAGATGAAGGGCGCGCGGGGCGAGCGGCGCCGCGGCCTGGTGACCGGCCGCGGCGACCCGGTGACCGGCCCGGTTACCGGCCTGGTGTGCCTGGGGGCGCTGACCGGGCGAGGTGCTAGCCCGGGGGGACGACCCCCCGGAACCCCCCGGGCCGGTGCTAGCCCGGGGGGACGACCCCCCGGAACCCCCCGATCACGGGGGGGCTGCCCGCCCCCCCGT
>JBEKGC010000004.1:0-47106 GCA_050013055.1 Streptosporangiaceae bacterium | reverse complement strand
AGGCCAGCGCGTAGGCCGTGACCACCCACTGCCGCTCGCTGTTGGGGAATCCGAGCGAGTGCTGGGCCGACGGCAGCGCGATGTTCACGATGGTGGAGTCGAGGATCACCATCAGCTGGGCGATGGCGACGATGAACAGGATGAGCCAACGGTGGTCGCTGGCCGGCTGGTCCTTAACGTGCCGCGTTGTCATCAGAGCTCATTCCTTACGGCTGCGGATCGCTGGTGGCGAGCGGGGACGTCGCCTCGTCCAGCCTGGAGAGCAATCGCGCCATCGTGGCCCGGTCGTCGGCCGCCGTGCCAGCCCGGAACCGGCGATTTGTCGACGATCGCGGGGGTTATCACACCCGAAATCGCGGACAAAGACCATCGCCTGGCCAGCCACAATCGGCATGCGCCATAGGGTCTTGCCGAGTGGGCCGCGTAACCCGGATCTACGGCGGTCGTGCCAGCCGTCAGGCAGGCCCGGCGTGCGGTGTACGGTGCCACCGCCGGTGCCACCGGCGGCGCCGTTCCGGCCGGGCCAGCGTGGCCACTGGCGACCCGCCGAAATCCTGACCCTCGGGCTGCGCGGAAACAGCCTGCGGCGGCCTGGTCGGCGGCCGCGGCCGCCTGGGCTCGCGCACGCCCGCTAGCCCCGGTCCGCCGCGGCGACGGGCGAACGGCAGGTGCTGCCAGACCCAGATCAGCCATCGTTTTACGCCGGTCCTGGGCAGTCGCGACATCATCTAATCAAGATATACCGCGTTTGCGGGTTCCGCCAAGTGCCGCGTGGTCGCGGCCTGCTTGAGCCTAAGCCGACGTTCTCCGAGGCCTGGCTCACCGACGACAGGCCGCGGGCCCGGGCCAGCCGGGCCAGTCCCGCGTGCATGCGCCGCGGCCACAGCGGGCCGCCGTAGATGAATCCGGTGTAGGCCTGCACCAGCGTGGCCCCGGCCCGCAGCCGGACCCAGGCGTCGTCCGGGGTCTCGATCCCGCCCGCCGCGATCAGCACAAGCCGGTCGCCCGTCCGGGCCCGCAGCCGGATCAGCACCGCGAGCGCCCGGTCCCGCAGCGGCGCCCCGGACAGCCCGCCCGCGCCCGCGGCCGCCACCTCGGCGGCCGGGCTGGCCAGACCGGCCCGGGAGATGGTCGTGTTGGTGGCGATGATCCCGTCGAGTCCGAGTTCGAGCGCCAGGTCCGCGACCGCGTCGACGTCGGTGTCCGTGAGGTCGGGCGCGATCTTCACAAGCAGCGGCACGTGCCGTCCGGGGACCGCGGCGTCCAGCGCCTGCCGTACCGCCACGAGCACCGGCCGGAGCCGTTCGGCCGACTGCAGGTCACGCAGTCCTGGCGTGTTCGGCGAGCTGACGTTGACCACCAGGTAGTCGGCCACCGCGGCTACCGCCCCCGCGCTGGCCGCGTAGTCCGCGGCCGCCTCCGGCTCGGGCACCACCTTGGTCTTGCCGATGTTGACCCCGACGATCACCCCGCCCCGGCGTCCGCGCAGCCGCGCCGCGGCCGCCGCCGCTCCCTCGTTGTTGAACCCCATCCGGTTCACCAGCGCCCGGTCCGCCGTCAGCCGGAACATCCGCGGCCGGTCGTTGCCCGGCTGCGCCCGCGCGGTCACCGTGCCAACCTCCACGAAGCCGAACCCGAGCGCGCTCAGCCCGCGCACCGCCCGTGCGTCCTTGTCGAACCCGGCCGCCACCCCGACCGGCCCGGGAAACTCCAGCCCGAGCGCCCGCACCCGCAGCACCGGATCGCGCGGCCCGAGCCGCCATCGCAACGCCCGGCCCGCCCCCGGCAGCGCCGCCATCGACCCGAACCACCGGATCAGCCAGAACCCACCCCGGTGCGCCGCCTCGGCCGGCACCCGCCGCAGCACCACCCGGTAAAGGAACCGGTACATGGCCTCACCCCAGAGCATTATCCCGAACGGCCCGTGGCGCTTGCCCCGGCCACCCTTAGGCGACGAGCTCCGATTCGCCGGCGAAGGCGGCCCACAGCGCGGCGTAGGTACTTCCCGCGGCGAGCAGTTCGGCGTGGGTGCCTGCCTCGGCGATGCCGCCGGAGTCCAGGACCACGATCCGGTCCGCGCGGGCCGCGGTGGTCAGGCGGTGCGCGACCACGATCGTGGTGCGGGCCGCGGTCAGCATGCTGATGGCGTGGTTGACCGCCGCCTCGGCGGCCAGGTCGAGCGCGGCGGTGGCCTCGTCGAGCAGCAAGATGGCGGGGTCGGCCAGCTGCGCCCGGGCCAGCGCGATGAGCTGGCGCTGGCCCGCGGACAGGTTGCGGCCGCGCTCGGCGATCTCGTGGTCGTAGCCGCCGGACAGTCCCATGATCATGTCGTGCGCGCCGGTCGCCCGCGCCGCGGCCTCCACGTCGGCGTCGCTGGCCTCCGGCCTGGCGTACGCGATCGAGTCCCTGACCGTCCCCGCGAACAGGTACGACTCCTGCGGCACCACACCGAGCCGGTGCCGGTAGCTGGCCAGATCGTAGGACCGCACGTCGACGCCGTCGACCAGGACCGCGCCGCTGGTCACATCGTAGAACCGGGCGATGAGCTTGACCAGCGTGGATTTACCCGCGCCGGTCTGGCCGACCAGGGCGACGGTCTCGCCGGGTTCGATGGTCAGGTTGACGCCGGCGAGCGCGTTGGCGTCGGTGTTGCCGTAGCTGAAGTCCACGTCGCGCAGCTCGATGCGGCCGCGCAGCCGCCCCGCGGTGACCGGCCGGCGGGCCGGCGGCGTGGAGCTGCCGAGCCGGAGCAGGTCGGTGATCCGGCGGAGCCCGACCATGGCCTGCTGGTAGCCGTCGAAGACCTGGGAAAGCTGCTGGACAGGGGAGAAGAAGAGGTCGAGGTAGAGCAGGTAGGCGATCAGCGCGCCGGCCTTGAGCGTGCCGTTGCGGATCTCGCCGGTGGCCAGGACCAGGACGATCGCGCCCGCGGCGGTGGACAGGGTCTGCACGAACGGGAAGTAGATCGCGATGTAACGCTGGGCGCGCAGCCGGGACAGCCGGAACGCGTCGCTGAGCGCGGCGAACCGCTCCCGGTTGACCGGCTCGCGGCGGAACGACTGCGTCACCCGCAGCCCGGCCACGTTCTCGGCGAAGTCGGCATTGACGGCGGCGACCTTTTCCCGCGCCTCGCCGTACGCCTTCGCCGACTTCTTCCTGAACACCAGCGTGGCCGCCACGAGCACAGGGAAGATGCACAGCACCGCCAGGCCGAGCTCGAGGTTGATGATGAGCAGCGCGGCGAGCACGCCGAAGAAGGTGAGCACCGAGCTGACCATGGTGATCAGCCCGGTCTGCAGGAACGAGGACAGCGCGTCCACGTCGGTGGTCATCCTGGTCATGATCCGGCCGGACTGCTCGCGTTCGTAGAAGTCCAGGCCGAGGCGCTGCAACTGGGCGAACAGCTTGACCCGCAGGGTGAAGAGCAGCCGCTCGCCGGTACGCCCGACCACCATCGTCTCGTAGATGTTGACGACCCAGTCGGCCAGCACGATGGCCAGCCCGATCAGCGAGACCACCACGATCGCGTGGAAGAACTTGGTCTCCACGCCGTTGTCGATGCCGTTCCTGACCAGCGCGGGCAGCGCCAGCCCGGCCACCGCGTCCAGGCCGTCAAGGATCAGCCCGATGATCAGCGCGACCGCCAGCGGCCGCAGCAGCCTGCGCAGCGAGAACTGCCGGTCCGCGGCCCGCGCCGGGCCGAGTTCCACCTCGGGCACGTCGGTGGCCGGCGGTAGCTCACCGACCCGGGCGAGCAGCTCAGGTGACGGCGGCAGGCTGGCGAAGGTGCCGGTGACGTTGGCGGCGGCTGCGCCGCGGCTGCGCCCCATGGCGCCCCGCCTGCTCGTCCCGCTCGTCCCGCCCGTCCCGCCCGCTCCGCCCGCCGGCGCCTGCCCGCGCTCGTCGAGCACGTCTTCAAGCTCCTGGTCCGGGCCGGTGATGAGCTGCCGGTACAGCGGGCAGCGCTCGGTCAGTTCCTCGTGGGTGCCGGTGTCGGCGACCCGGCCCTGGTCCAGGACCACGATCCGGTCGGCCAGGTTCAGCGTCGACCGGCGGTGCGCGATGATCAGCGTGGTCCGCCCCCGCATCACCTCGCGCAGCGCGGCGTGGATCTCCGCCTCGAGCCGCGGGTCGATGGCCGAGGTCGCGTCGTCGAGCAGCAGCAGCCGGGGGTCGGTCACCAGGGCCCGGGCCAGGGCCACCCGCTGTCGCTGCCCGCCGGACAGCGTCAGGCCCTGCTCGCCGACCATGGTGTCGTAGCCCTTGGGCAGCCTGGCGATGAATTCATGGGCCTGGGCGGCCTGGGCCGCGGCCACGATCTGGTCGGCGGTGGCGTCGGGCCGGCCGTAGGCGATGTTCTCGCCCACCGTGGCGGAGAACAGGAAGCTGTCCTCCATGACCAGGCCGATGGCGGCGCGCAGCGAATCGGAGGTCACGTCCGCCACGTCGTACCCGCCGATCCGGACCGAGCCGGCCTGCGGATCGTAGAAGCGGGGCAGCAGCAGCGCGAGGGTGGACTTACCTGACCCGGAGGCGCCCACCACGGCGACGGTCTCGCCCGGTTCGACGCGCAGGGACAGGCCGCGCAGCACCGGCTCGGCGGACAGGTAGCCGAAGTGGACGTCCTCGAAGCTGATGCCGGTGGCCGTGGGCGGCAGCTCGATCGCGCCGGGATTACCGGCGATGGCCGGACGCGAGTCGATGATGTCGAACACGCGGATCACGCTGGCCCGGGCTTCCTGGCCGATGGTGACCATCATGGTGAGCATGCGGACCGGACCGGTCATCTGAGCGAGGTAAGCCGAGAACGCGAGGAACGTCCCGAGCGTGAGGGAGCCGTGAATGGCGAGCCAGCCGCCGAGCGCGAGCACGCCGACCATGCCCAGTGACGGGATGGCGGTCAGCGCGGGGTTGTACCTGGCGGTCAGCCGGACCATCCGCAGCCGGGACGCGAACAGCTTCGAGCTCGCCTGTTCCAGCCGCTCCTGCTCCTGTTCCTCCTGCCCGAAGCCCTTGACCACCCGGACCCCGCCGATGGCCTCGTCGACGATGCCGGCCACGTCACCGGACTGCTGCTGCGCATCCCAGCTCGCCGGGAACAGCTTGCGCCGGGACGCGAGCGCGATCACCCACAGCGCGGGTGCGACCGCCACGGTCACGATCGTCAGCACGGGCGACAGCACCAGCATGATGCCGATCGACACGAGGAACAACGCGAGGTTGCCCAGCGTGATCGGCACCATGGACAAGACGCCCTGCACCATGTTCAGGTCGGAGATGGACCGGCCGACCAGCTGCCCGGTGTAGATCTCGTCCTGGCGCGCCCCGTCGAGCCGGGACAAGGAGTTGAACAACTCGGTCCGCATCTCGTGCTGGACGTCGAGGGCAAGCCGTCCGCCGTAGTAGCGGCGCAGGTAGATGCCGCCGAAGTTGATGCCGGCCGCGATCACGAGCAGCTCGGCCAGGGGCCAGATGGACTGCTGGTGGGTCACGATCACATGGTCGATGATCTGCCGTTGCACCAGCGGTATCGCCGCGGTGGCCACCGTCGCCACCAGGGCCCCGCCGAGGGAGATCAGCACGCTGCGCCGGTGTCGCCAGCAGTACTCAGCTAGCCGCCGCAGCCAGCCGCGATCCGAGGTCCCCGTGCCGTGCTCTGTCCTCCTTGACCGCAAAAAACCGCCCCACCTCGCCGCTCGTCGTCGCGAAGTGGTTAACAGCGCGTTCCGTCGTTTCATTTCACGAACTAACGATGGACGGGGTGACCAGGAACGCCAGCGGTGCGTAACCGCCAAGGGCTAGTTGTACCCGTCGCCCGCCGTCCGCGACGGGGGGTAGGTGGGTTCGGTGGAACGCCGCCTGACCACCCGGCGTCGTAGCGCACGCGTCGAGACCTGGCTGGTCAGCGACCCGATGGCGATACCGAGCACCAGGTTGACCAGGGCGGTGGCGGCCTTTTCGGACACCGCCGCCGTGCTGCTGAACGGGAATACGACCGCGATGACGGTGGCCAGCCCGACAATCCAGCCGAAGAACAACTGCGGCCGCGGTGTGGACAGCAGGAGCAGGTGCATGATCGCCGTCGCGAACAGGGCGACCGCGGCGGCCGCGAACACGTATCCCACCGTGGACACGTCACCCCAGGCACCGTCCCGCTTCGGGGCCAGGATGGGTATGGTGAACAGCCACCGGGATACCAGGATGCCGACCAGCGCGATCAGCCCCGCGACGACCGCGGTCGCCGCCCCGCCGGACCACAGGGTCTTCGCGTCGACCCGCCGCTGGACCTCGGGTCCAGGTTCATCACTGCTGCTCATCGGAATTGTCATCGCTCGCCTTATGTTGAACAGCGCGTCTCGCTCTGAGACGGCGTGTCTCCTCACAGACTTAACCCTCGTACGGCCGGGTGAAACACTGAACCGGCCGTCAAACCAGCCGAAAGGTAGTGCCGTGACCAAGCCGGTCCTGCAGGTCATCATCGGAAGCACCAGGCCCGGCCGGGTGGGGTCGGCCGTCGCCGACTGGATCATCGACCGGGCCCGTGCGCAGGGAGATTTCGAGGTGCAGGTCGCCGACCTGGCCGAGCTGAACCTGCCGATCTTCGACGAGCCGAATCATCCCCGGCTTGGTCAGTATGTGCACCAGCACACCCGGGACTGGAGCGAGATCGTCAACAGGTCCGACGGGTTCGTTTTCGTGATTCCCGAGTACAACTACGGGTTCAACGCCGCCACCAAGAACGCCATCGACTACCTGCACACCGAATGGCAGAACAAGCCGGCCGGCATCGTCAGCTACGGCGGCGTGGCGGCCGGCACCCGGGCCGCCCAGATGCTCAAGCAGGTCCTGTCCGCGCTCAAGGTGGTGCCGGTCACCGACTCGGTGAACATCCCGTTCGTCGGCGAGAAGCTCGACGAGGACGGGCGGCTCAAGCCCAACGAGATCATGGAGGCCGCCGCCGCCGCCATGATCGGCGAGCTGTCCCGCTGGGCGCAGGCGCTGCGCCCGCTCCGGGCCGGCTAGCCCGTCAGGCCACCGCCACCTGCACCGTCGGGTAGCCGCTGGCGCCGTTAGGTTCCGGCGGTTCGTCCAGCTGGGTCTGCGTGTAACCGGTCGCGTCCGTGGCGCGCGCCTCGATCAGGTGGTTCCCGCGCGGCGCGTCCCATTCCCACACCCACTGCCGCCAGGTGTCGATGCCGGGCACCTCGGCCAGCGTGGCCTGCTGCCAGGGGCCGCGGTCAACGCGCACGTGGACCGCGTCGATGCCCTTGTGCTGCGCCCAGGCCACGCCGGCGATGGCGGTGCGGCCCGCCGGGACCTGGTTCGCGCCACTCGGCACGTCGATGCGGCATTCGGTCTTGATCGGCGCCTGCTGAGACCAGCCGCGCTGGGCCCAGTAGGCGTAGTTCCCCGCGAACGTGGTCACGTTGATGTCCGTCACCCACTTGGTCGCCGACACGTACCCGTACAGGCCGGGGACGACCATCCGGGCCGGGAAGCCGTGCGCGACCGGCAGCGCGGTGCCGTTCATCGCCACCGCGAGCAGGGCATCCCGGCCGTCCATGACGGTCTGCACCGGCGTGCCTGAGGTAAACCCGTCCACCGACGTGCACATCAGCTGGTCCGCCCCGGCCCGGATCCCGGCCTCGCGGAGCAGGCTGGACAGCTTGGTGCCCAGCCAGAGGGCGTTGCCGATGTACGGGCCGCCGACCGGCTCTGACACGCAGCACAAGGTCACGTAGTCCTCGATCAGCGGGCGCTTGATCAGCTCGTCGAAGCTGATCGTGATCTCCCGTTCGACCATGCCGTGGATCCTGAGCTGCCAGCTGGACGGATCGACCTGCGGCAAGACGATCGCGGTGTCGACCCGGTAGAAGTTCGCGTTGGACGTGATGAACGGGGAAATGCCAGGCACCGCCAGGTTCACCCCGGCCGAAAGCGCCGCCGGGATCACCGTCGGCTTGGGGATGCGCAAGGACCTCTGCGCGCTCGCCACGCTGCCCCGCTCGGCCAGCAGCCGCCCGGCCAGCCCGGCCCCGGCCGCGATGCCCGCGGTCGCCGCGCTGGCGGTCAGGAAGCTCCTGCGCCGGGATCCGGCCACCTCCTCTATCCGGCCGGGCTCCCCGGCCGGTCCACCCTCCCCGAGTTCCCTGGCCACCCCGGAGGCGGGCGGCAGATCGGGCACGGCGGGCAGGCCGGCGGCGTCCGCCGGACCCGCGCGGTGCGGGCCGTCCAGCCACGGGGCCTTCGTCCAGGTGCTCGGGTGGCTCCGGACCGCGGTCGGGCTGGCCAGCGGGATGAGGATGCGCAGGACGACCACCGCCGCCGCCGTCGCGGCCAGGGTCGGCAGCAAGCTGGCGAAGTTCGCGGTCGGCCGGGTCGCGGCGGCGGTCAGCCCGATGACCGCGAACGCCGCCAGCCCGGCCATGCCGTAGGACAGCCGCCGGGTGGCCGCCGCCCCGAGCACGGCGGCCAGCAGCGCGATCACCACGAGGATCCCGCCGACCAGGACCTGCTTGTCGTTCGAGCCAAAGTTGGTGATGGCGAAGTTCTTCAGCCAGGGCGGCGTGAAGTCGATCTGCAGCTGGCCGACCGCGACCACGGGTGACCCGTCGGCGCCGGTGAAACCGGCCACGAACTGCCCCACACCCAGCGCGGCGCCCGCAGCGAGCAGCCCGGCGAGCCCGCCCATGCGCTCCCGGCGCCGGTCCTCGCGGCCAGGTCCGCTCCCCGTCATCTTCATGTCCTTTATTCGGTGCGGGCGCGGCGTGGGTTTGCCGGTCGCGGCGATTATTCGCGGCCGGGACTGTCAGGATTGTCCCCGGACGCCAAACCCTAGCGGTTCCTGCTACGAATATCAGTCGTGAGCACTGCTAGCCCGGGCGGCCTGACCCCCAAGCGCCCCGGCGTCAGGGAGGAAGCCAGCTCCCCTGACCCCGCGGGCCTGGACGTGCAGCTCGGGCTGGTGGCGCGTGGTGAGGTGGCGGCCTTCGACGTCGTGTACGAGCAGGTCGCCTCGTCGGTGTTCGGTGTCGTCCGGCGGGTGATCCGTGATCCGGCCCAGTCCGAGGAGGTCACCCAGGACGTCCTGCTTGACATCTGGCGGAACGCGTCGAAGTTCGACGCCGAGCGGGGCAGCGCGACGGCCTGGGTGATGACGCTGGCCCACCGCCGGGCCGTGGACCGGGTCAGGTCCGTGCAGAAGGAGGCCGAACGCGAGCGCCGGGTGGCCACGTCCGAGATTCCCTACGACGAGGTGGCCGAGGCCGTCGAGTCGAACTTCGAGCGCGAGCGCGTCCGGCGCTGCCTGGGTTCGCTGACCGAACTTCAGCGCGAGTCGGTCACCTTGGCTTACTACGGCGGCTATACCTATGGCCAGGTCGCCGGGCTGCTCGGCGTGCCGACGGGAACGATCAAGACCAGGATGCGGGACGCGCTGATCCGGCTGCGGGACTGTCTGGGGGTGGCCTGATGAAGCCGCCGCGGAAGCTGCCGGTTTTCCTGCCGCGCCGCCGTGAACCGCACACCCTGGCCGGCGCGTACGCGATGGACGCGATCTCCGCGCCGGACCGGACCAGGTTCGAGCGGCACCTGGCCCGGTGCCAGGAGTGCGCCCAGGAGATCACGAGCCTCCGTGAGGCCACCGCGCGGCTGGCCACCGCCACCGCGGTGACCCCGCCGCCTGACCTGAAGGCGCGGGTCATGGCGGCCGCCGCCATGACCCGCCAGCAGCTGCCCGCCACCGCTACCGCGGATCGGGCCGCCCGGACCGGGAGGGCCGGCCTCCCCCGGGCCGCGACCTGGCTGGCCGCGCAGGGCTGGCGGGTCCGCCTGACGGTGGCGGCGGGCGCCGTGGCCGCCGTGGTGGTGCTCGGGGCCGCGGTGGTGTTCGGGACCTCGAACGGCGCCATGCGCCAGCAACTGGATCAGGCGCAGGCCAGCAGCCAGCAGGTCGCCGCGGTGCTGACCGCGCGGGACGCCATCATGATGACAGGAACGGTGACGGGCGGCGGGACCGTCACGATCGTGATGTCGCCTGCCATGGGAAAGCTGGTGTTCACCGCGGCCGGCCTGCATGCGCTGCCGGCTTCGCGCGGCTATGAGCTGTGGCTGATCGGCCCGGCCGGGGAGCGGCCGGCCGGCCTGCTGCCGCTGGGCAGCAGCCACATGACCGGCCCGGTCATCGCCTCGGGGCTGCGCTCAGGTGATCACCTCGCCCTGTCCGCCGAACCGGCCAGCGGCGCCAGCCACCCCACCACGCCGATGATGCTGGATCTCGCCCTTTAGCGTGGGTACCACCTGTCCATAACGCCCGGCGCCGTTCGTCGTCTTGCTGACCGGTTCGGGACCCGGACGCAAGGAGATGGTCGTGGAGGCCGCCACATGAAGTACATGCTGATTCACTGCATCGACGAGGCCGCCGAGCGGGCGCGCCGTCACGACGGCACGGGCGAAGCCGACGGGATCCCGTCGATCGAGTCCTGGCTGGAGGAGATGGGCCGCCGGGGCGTCCTGCGGCACGGTAACCGGCTCAGGTACGTCAGCGACGCCACCACCGTGCAGGTCCGTCACCATGACCTGCTGGTGAGCGACGGGCCGTTCGCCGAGACCAAGGAACAGATCGCCGGGTACGACGTGATCGACTGCATCGATCTCGACGAGGCGATCGAGGTGGCGGCCAAGCACCCGACCGCCTGGCACGGGACCATCGAGGTGCGGCCCATCGCGGGCGATCACTGCGGGTCCGTCACGTCTTCCGATCTGGATGCCGCCAGCTGACCCCCGATCCGCCCGGGGCCGTCAGGTCTTCCGGCCCGGAGGCCGGCTGACCCGCGATCCGCCCCGGGCCGTCAGCCCGCTGGCGGCTGGCCGCCTGCCGGTATGTTCGCGTCGAGCAGCGCGGTCGAGCCGGCCGGCCGGGTGACCGCATCCTTGGTCCGCTCCCGCAACCGGTCGAGTGCCTCGCCGTCACCTAGCGGGACGGTGGCCTCGAGCCGGGTGCTGGCCTGTACCTCGGGCGAGTCCATGACCGCGTCGACCAGGCTGGCCCGGCTGCCAGGGACCGTGTGCCCGGACGGGGCGTGCAGCGAGGTCCTGGCGGTGCCCTCGGCCCCCCCGGCCGTGGTCACCTCGGCCGCCGCGATCGTCTGGTCGCCCTCCTTGACTTCGACGTGCCGGGATGCGTCAGGATTGATCATGGAATCCTCCAGGGGGTCGCCTATGTAATGTGCAGACCACAACGCACCAGCCTTATGTCCTGGCCTGAGCGTAGCCCCGTTGCCTGCCTGCCTGGCACGCACAGCTGCGCTGCTGCCGCAGGTCCGGTTAAGGCCTTGCCCGGCATGGCCCGGGATGAAACGAGCCTGCCGTCGTCTAATCCAAAGGAAATCTTGGCGGCTACCGCGGCGACCCCTCACCAGCCTCAGCCGGCCCGGCGGTAAGCGCGGACCGCGAGCGGCAGGAACACCACGAAGATCGCGATCAGGCAGGCCACGCTCTTCCACATGTTCGCCTCGAGCGGACCGCCCATCGCCAGCGCGCGCATGGCGTTGATGATGAAGGTCACCGGCTGGTTGTTGGCGAACGCCTGCAGCCAGCCCGGCATGGTTGCGATCGGCACGAACGCCGAGGACAGGAACGTGATCGGGAACAGCCAGGTCAGGCCGAACGCCTGTACTGACTCCTCGTCCCCGATGGCCAGCCCGGTATAGGCGGCGATGCAGCAGATGGACAGGCCGAACACGGTGGCCAGCACGACCATGACGATGGCCGCCAGGACGCCGTTGGTGAACCGGAAGCCGACCGCGTACCCCACCGCGACGATGATCAGGATCGTCACGAGCATCCGGCCGGCGTCGGCGACAAGCCGCCCGGCCAGCACCGCCGAGCGAGCCATCGGCATCGACCTCAGCCGGTCGATGACGCCCTTCTTGAGTTCCTGGGCCAGCGAGATGGCCGTGCCGAAGCTGGCGAACGCCGCGGTCTGCCCGATGATCCCCGGCATCAGGAAGTTGACGTAGTTTCCCGGCACGTGAATCGCGCCGCCGAAGACGTACCTGAACAACAGGACGAACATCACCGGCTGGATCACGGTGAACATCAGGTAGGCGGGCACCCGCATCCAGACCAGCAGGTTGCGCCGGGTGATGGTGAGCGTGTCGGTTACCGCCCAGCCGAACCGCAGGCGCAGGCTGGGCGGGGCCACCGAGCCGGGCCGCGCGGCTACCGCGGTCATGTCGTGGTCCTTTCCGTTTCTTTCTTATCTCCGCGCTGGCCTCCGCGCTGGCCGCGGCGCCGGCCTCGGCGGCGTCCTTGCGGTTCCTCGTCCTCGGCGCTGTGCCCGGTCAGGGCCAGGAACACGTCATCGAGTGACGGCCGCCGCAACGCCAGGTCGCGGGTTTCTATCCCGGCGGCGTCCAGGGCGCGCACCGCGTCGATCAGCGCCTCCGAGCCGCGCCCGCCGACCCCGACGCCGATGACGCCGGTTTCCGGGTCGACGTGCGGCTCCCCGCCCGCCTCCCCGGACCCCGCCATGATCTTGGCGACGGCCGCGGCGGCATCGTTGATCCGGGTCCGGTCGGGCACCGTGAACTCCACCACGTCCCCGCCGACCCTGTCCTTCAGCTGTTCGGCGGTGCCGGCGGCGATGACCAGGCCGTGATCGATGACGGCGATCTCGTCGGCGAGTTCGTCGGCTTCGTCGAGGTACTGAGTGGTCAGCAGGAGCGTGGTCCCGTCGGCCACCAGTGACCTGATGATCTCCCACATGCCCAGCCGCGACCGGGGGTCCAACCCGCTGGTCGGCTCGTCGAGGAACAGCACCTTGGGCTGGCCGACCAGGCTAGCGGCCAGGTCCAGGCGCCGCTTCATGCCACCCGAGTAGCCCTTGGCCGGCCGGTCCGCGGCGTCGGCCAGCTCGAACTGCGCAAGCAGCTCGGCGGCCCGGCCGCGCGCCCGCGGCCAGCTCAGATGGTAGAGCCGCCCGATGATCTCCAGGTTCTCCCGGCCCGTCAGCTCCTCCTGGATGGCGGCTGACTGCCCGGCCAGGCCGATGGAACGGCGGACCGCGGCCGCGTCCCGCACCACGTCATAGCCCTCCACCACGGCCCGCCCGCCGTCGGGGAGCATCAGCGTGGTCAAGATACGCACCGCGGTCGTCTTGCCCGCGCCGTTGGGACCGAGCACGCCGAGGACCGTCCCGCGCGGCACCGACAGGTCGATACCACGCAGCGCCCTTACCTCGCCGAACGATTTGGTCAAGCCTTCCACGAGGATGGCCGGGCCGCTGGCAGCCCCGCTGGCCTGTGTCATTTATCCTCCCGAGACCCCGCTAGTATCCTCCCGAACCCCGCTAGCGCCCGTGCCATGAAACTACAGCCAACCCGCCGCGCCGGCGAACCTCAATAAATCCGCACTAACAGTAAAAGGGGTGCAGATCGTGCCTGACGAGACTCGCCATGAGTCCGCTGACCTCACGGATTACTCGGTACAAGAGCCGTCGGACTCGCTCACAGGCGACCCGGGCGACCCGGACGGAGATCCCCTGGACCGGGGGGTGGCCCCGCCCGAGCGCTGGTCGGCCGGCATGAGATTCGGCGTCACGGCGGATGAGCAGGAGGCAGGGGAATCCCTCGACCAGCTGCTCTCTGAAGAGGAGCCGGACCCGGCCATGGACCTCGATGACGACGTGCCAGCAGGCCACCCGGCCGGCCGCGACGAGGACGACGACGAGGACGAGGCGGATGAATACGTCGACGGGCTCTTGCTCGACGACGGCCCCGATCCCCGGGCGGGCCGGCTGGTGGCCCAGGATGAGGGAGCCCGTCCGGACACCGAAGCCGACCTGGTCGCGCGGGACGCCGGAATCGATGGCGGAGCGGCCTCCGCGGAGGAAGCGGCGGTCCACGTCGTCGAGGACGACGACACCGGCATCTCCTCCGGCGACCCAGAGGAATCGGAGAAGTAAGGGACAGAATTCCTGGAGGTGGAGCCACTAGGCTGGCCGCGACGTCATCCTGGTGAGGGAAAAGAGAAGACACATGCTCCCGGTTGCCGAGCTGCACGTTCACATCGAGGGCACGCTTGAGCCCGAACTCCTGGTCAAGCTCGCGGCCAGAAACGGCACCTGGATGCCGGTGCTTGACGTGGCGGAACTGCGCGCCCAGTACACGTTCGACAGCCTGCAGTCCTTTCTCGACCTGCACTACGGGAACCTGCGCGTGCTGAAGATCGAGCCGGACTTCTACGACCTGGCCAGCACCTACCTGGCCCGGGCCGCGGCGGCGGGGGTGCGCCGGGCCGAGATCTTCTTTGACCCGCAGACCCACCTGGCCAACGGGGTTCCGCTTGAGGAGGTCTTCGGCGGGTTGACCGCCGCGCTGACCGATGCGGCCTCCGCGCACGGCATCTCCGCCGACCTGATCCTGTGCTTCCTGCGTGACCTGGGGCCGGAGGCCGCTGACGCGGTGCTGCGGGCCTCGCTCCCGTTTCGCGACAGCTTCATCGGCGTCGGGCTCGACTCGACCGAGCTCGGTCACCCGCCGGCCCCGTTCGCCGGGGTCTACGCGATGGCGGCGGCCGAGGGGCTCCGGCTGGTGGCGCACGCGGGTGAGGAGGGAGGTCCTGACTACGTGCGGGGCGCGCTCGACCAGCTCCACGTGGAGCGGGTCGACCACGGGGTGCGGTCCATGGAAGACCCCGAGCTCGTGGCCAGGCTGCGGGCGGAGCAGGTGCCGCTGACCGTGTGCCCGCTGTCGAACGTGGCGCTCCGGGTGGTCCCCGCCCTCAGCCAGCACATGCTGCCCGGCATGCTAGACGCCGGCCTGCTCGCCACCGTGAACAGCGACGATCCGGCGTACTTCGGGTACGTGGACGACAACATGGCCGCGGTGCAGCGGGAGTTCGGCTTCGGCGACGAGCAGCTGGCCCGGCTGGCGCGCAACTCCTTCGACGCGTCCTTCGCGCCCGAGACGGACAAGCAGCGGTGGAAGGCCGAAGTCGACACCTGGCTCGCCGCTCAAGCCCCGGCCGCCACCCAGGCGAGCTAACCCCCGCCCCGCCCCGCCCCGCCCCGCCCAGCCCGCCCCCGCCCCGCCCTCTTTCATGATCATGGCCGGGGCCGCAGGCCGGAGATCGTGGATAATTAGCTCCTTATTTCGACGCTTACGATCCACAATCGCTGGCGGGGCGGGCGGGGCCGGGGCGGGAGGTCTTGGTGAGGCGGGCGGGGTGCGCGGGAACGGGGCT
This sequence comes from Streptosporangiaceae bacterium, assembly GCA_050013055.1. GTDB lineage: Bacteria > Actinomycetota > Actinomycetes > Streptosporangiales > Streptosporangiaceae > Palsa-504. Next base: position 31,860 of record JBEKGC010000004.1, on the reverse strand, counting down.
ACCGGCGGCGGGCCGCCAGATAGCTGTGCGACAGCCTCAATATCCCCGAGCGTCGAGGGTGACTGCGTAATGTCGGTGGTCTGGGCTAGGGTCCGGGCCATGCGATTGCTGCACACCTCGGACTGGCACCTCGGACGGTCGCTGCATCGTGCTGATCTCCGGGCGGCGCAGGCCGCCTTCCTTGATCACCTGGTCGAGGTGGTGCGCGCGGAGCGGGTGGACGCGGTGCTGGTCGCCGGGGACATCTACGACCGCGCCGTGCCGCCGGTGGACGCCGTCGAGCTGTGCGAGGACGCGCTGCTCAGGCTGCACGGGGCCGGGGCGCGGATCGTGCTGATCAGCGGCAATCACGATTCGGCCAGGCGGCTGGGGTTCGGGGCCGGCTTGCTTGATCAGGCGGGCGTGCACCTGCGTACCCGGCCGAGCGCGCTGGCCCGGCCGGTCCTGCTGGAAGACGCGCACGGGCCGGTCGCCGTGTACGGGGTGCCGTACTTGGAACCGGACGCCGTCCGCAACGACCTCCCGCCAGGCCTCTCAAGCCCCCCAGGCCTCTCAAGCCCCCCAGGCCCCCCAGGCCCAGCAGCGCCGGGCGCCGGGGTAGCGCGTGGGCATGCCAGTGTGCTCGGCCACGCGGTCAGGTGCATCCGCGCCGACGCTGACCGGCGCCGGGTGCCCCGCCGCGTGGTCATGGCGCACGGCTGGGTGACCGGGGGAGCGGCCAGCGAGTCCGAGCGCGACATCACCGTCGGCGGGATCGGCCAGGTACCCGCGGACCTGTTCGGCGGGTTCAGCTACGTGGCCCTTGGCCACCTGCACGGCCAGCAGACGCTCGCCGGGCACCTGCGGTACAGCGGCTCGCCGTTGCCCTACTCGTTTTCCGAGGCCGCCCACCACAAGGGCAGCTGGCTGGTCGAGCTGGGCGAGAACGGCATGGACAGCGCACACAAAATACCCGCCCCGGTCTACCGGCGGCTGAGCGTGCTCCGCGGCGCGCTGCCCGACCTGCTGGGCTCGGCCGCGTTCACCGGCTACGAGGACGACTTCGTGTCGGTCACCCTCACCGACCCGAGCCGTCCCGAGGGCGCCATGGACGCCCTGCGCGCCCGGTTCCCGCACGTCCTCGTGCTCACCTTCGAACCCGAAGGCGCCCCGCCCGACCAGCGCGGGTACCGGGCCAGGATGGCCGGCCGCGACGACCTGGCCATCGCGGCCGAGTTCGTCACCCACGTCAGGAACGATCCGGCCTCAGCGGCCGAGCAGCGGCTGCTCGCCGAGGCGTTCGAGGCCGTCCGGATCGGCGCCGAGGCGGACGCCTGATGCGCCCGCACCGGGTCCGCATCACCGCGTTCGGCGCGTTCGGCGGCACGGTTGAGGTCGGCTTTGATGACCTGGCGTCGGCCGGGGTGTTCCTGCTGCACGGGGAGACCGGCGCGGGCAAGACGACGCTGCTCGACGCCATCGGCTTCGCCCTGTACGGCCGGGTCCCCGGTGAGCGCGGCAAGGCCAGGCGGCTCCGCTCCGATCACGCGGCGGCGGGCACGCCGACCGAGGTGCAGCTCGAGGCGACCCTGGGCGGCCGCCGGATGCGCGTCACCCGTAAGCCGGAGCAGGAGCGCCAGAAGCTGCGCGGCCACGGCACCACCACCGAGCAGGCGAAGGTCCTGCTCGAGGAGTACGCCGGGACCTGCTGGCAAGCCGTCTCCACCCGGGCCGGGGAGGCCGATGACGAAATCAGGGACCTGATGGGGATGTCCGCCGACCAGTTCTTCCAGGTCGTGCTGCTGCCGCAGGGCCAGTTCGCGCAGTTCCTGCACGCCGACGCCGTGGCCAGGGCCACGTTGCTGCAGAAGCTGTTCGGCACGGACCGGTTCCGGGCGGTGGAGGATTGGCTGGCCGGCCGCCGCCGCAGCACGGCCAGGGACGTGGAAGCCGCCGAGCAGGGCATCACGACCCTGGTGGCCAAGGTCGCCCAGGTGGCGGGCCTGACCGACGAGCCCGCGCGGCCCGACGCCGCCTGGGCGGCGAACCTGGCTCAGCTGGCCGCCGCTTCCTCAGCCGCCTGCGCCGACCAGGTCCGGGCCGGCCGGGCCGAGCTGGACCAGGCCCAGGACCGCCAGCGCGACGCCGAGCGGCTGGCGGACCGGCAGCGCCGCCGCGCCGACGCGCTGCGGACCCGGGATCAGCTCGCCCTGGCCGCGGCGGGCACCGAGGCGCTCAGCCGGGAACTGGACGCCGCCGTCCGGGCCGCCGAGGTCACCCCTACCTTGACCGAGGCCGAGCGGACCGCCGCCGCGCTGATCCAGGCCCGCGCCGCCGAGGCGCAAGCCCGGGCCCGCGCCGCCGCGGACCCGGACACCACCGCGGCCGAGCTGCGAGCCCATGGCCAGCAGCACGTCACCGCGTTCGGCCGGCTGGAAGCGCTGCGGTCCACCGCCGAACAGGCGGCCGCCGAGGACGAAGCCGCCGCGGCCGCCCGGGATGCCGCGGACGCGCTGGCCGGCCAGCTGGAAACGGCCGGCCGGCAGGCCGCCGCCCAGCGTGAGCAGCGCCCCGAGCTGTGCCGCCAGCGCGAGGCGGCCCGCGAAGCGGGCGAACGGCTGCCCGTCGTCCAGGCCGAGGCGGAGCGGTACCGGCAGGCGGCGGAGGACACGGCCAAACTGGTCAAGGCCCGCACCGACGTGGCCCGGCAGTCCGAGGCCTACGTGACCGCCAGGATCGAACACGCCGAACTCCTGACCGAGGTGGCCAGGCTCCGCCTGGCGCGCATCGACGGGATGCGCGCCGAGCTCGCCGCCGCCCTGGTCGATGGCGCCCCGTGCCCGGTCTGCGGCTCGCTCGATCATCCGGAGCTGTGCGAGCTGCGCGGCGAGCGGGTGACGCGCGAGCAGGAAGAGGCGGCGGCCGACGACGCGACGGCGGCCTCGGACCGGGCCGAGACGATCGGGGCCCGGCTGGCCGCCGCCGACGTGCTCGTCTCTGACCTGTCCGCCCGGCTTGAGGACGCCGGCTTCACGGTGACCGCCGACCTGCGGGCCGAGACCACCAGGCTCACCGCCACCGCAGCCGAGCTCCAGGCCGAAGCCACCCGGCTGGCCGCCCTCCGGCGGCCCGATCTCCAGGCCGCGGTTGAGGCCCTCGACCAGTCCATCGCCGCGACCGATAAGCGGCTGGTCGAGCTGACCGGACGGCACAGCTACGAGCTGAGCCAGGCCGCCGAGGCCGGCCAGCGGGCCGCCAGGTGCCGTGAGCTCCTGGCCGCCCAGCTTGGTGACGCGCCCGATCTGGACTCCGCGCTGGCCCGCGAACGCGCCGCGGCCGACGCGCTGACCGCCGCGGCCGCGGCCGCCGACGCCGCCGCACGCGCTCAGGCCGACGCCGAGCGCGCCGCCGGGGCACAGGCCAGCGCCGCCGCGCAGGCCGGTTTCGCGGACACAGAGGCGGCCCGCCAGGCCCGCCGGGATCCCGGCTGGCGGACCGCGGCCGACCGGGACATCCGCGACCACGAAGCCAGCACGGCGGCCGTCGTCGAGCTGCTGGCCGACCCCGAACTCGACGTGCCCCTGGATCCGCCCGCGGACGTGGCCGGCACCAAGATCGCGGTCGAGGCCGCGCGCAAGCAGCACGACGAGGCGGTGGCCGCCCGCGATCGCGCCAGGCACAAGGCCGAGCAGCTGGCCGATCTCGCCCCGCAGCTGGCCGCCCGGCTGCGCGAGCTCGAACCGCTCGCGGACCGGGCCGCCCGCGCCCGCGGGCTCGCCGACCTGGCCGCCGGCGGCGGCGCCAACACGCTGCGCATGACGCTGTCCTCGTTCGTGCTCGCCGCCCGGCTGGAGGAGGTCGCGGCCGCGGCCAGCGAGCGGCTGCTCACGATGACCTCGGGCCGGTACTCGCTGGTGCACACCGACGCGCGCCGCGGCGCGGGCCGTTCCGGGCTCGGCCTGCTCGCCTGCGACACCTGGACCGGGGTGGACCGCGATACCAGCACGCTGTCCGGCGGCGAGACGTTCCTGGCCAGCCTGGCCCTGGCCCTCGGCCTGGCCGACGTCGTCACCGCCGAGGCGGGCGGCACCCGGATCGAGACGCTGTTCGTCGACGAGGGCTTTGGCAGCCTGGACGAGGACACCCTGGAAGAGGTGATGACGGTGCTTGACGGCCTGCGCGAAGGCGGCCGGATGGTTGGCATCGTCAGTCACGTCGCCGAGCTCAGGCAGCGCATCCCGGCCCAGGTCCAGGTGCACAAGGGCCAGTCAGGCAGCCACCTCACCGTCCGTACCCAGCACGCCTGAAAGAGCATTTCCGGCCGAACGAACCTGGCGGCGAGCCCCGAGCCTCGTTGAACTCCGCGGCGGGCAGGACGCACCATGGGGGAGTGCGCGCGATCTTCACCCGTCTCCCCGGCTGGGGCAGCCTGAGCCCGAGGCGCCGGCTGCTCGTCGCCGTGCTGACCCTGGTGATCGTGGCCGGCGCCGTCACCGGCACGGTGCGCGCGCTGGCCGGCTCCCCGGCCGTGCCCGCGGCCGGGCCGGATCACCCGGGTGAGGTGCTGCTCGTGCCCGGTTACGGCGGGAGCGTGACCGGGCTTGACGTCCTCGCCGCCCGGATCAGGTCCGCGGGCCGGCCGGCCACCGTGGTTCCGCTGGCCGGCGACGGCACCGGGGACCTGCAGGTGCAGGCGAACCTGCTGAACGGCTACGTGAACCACGCGATGGCGGCCGGCTCGGGTCCGGTGACCGTGATCGGCTACTCGGCCGGTGGCGTCGTGGCCTGGCTGTGGGACGTCGACTACGGCGGCGTGCGGAAGGCGCAGCAGATCATTACCCTCGGTTCCCCGTTGCACGGCGCTGACCTGGCCGCCCTGGGTCAGGCCTTCGTGCCGGGCGCCTGCCCGGCCGCGTGCCAGGAACTGGTGCCAGGCAGTGCCATGCTGTCCCGGTTGCAGCAGACCGCCGCGGCCACCCGCCCGCCGTGGCTGTCGCTGTGGACGACCGACGACCAGGTGGTGCAGCCGCCGGACTCGGCCCGGCTGCCCGGCGCGGTGAACGTGCCTTTGCAGTCGATCTGCCCGGGCGTGGCGATCGCGCACGGGCAGCTGCCGACCGCCCCGCTCGTGGTCGGGATCGTCCTCCGCGCGCTGCGCGGACACAGCCTGGTCGCGCCCCAGCCGTCGCAGTGCCAGGCCCTGCGCGCCCTGGGCGGTTAACGCCCGCCGTCCGGCCAGATATCCGGCCCGCCATCCCCTTTGCGCCGGCCCTTTTTGCATCGGGGAAATGCATGAAGGCTACATCATCAGGCGGTGATGTCTTTGGTGGAGAAGTTAGCCCATGCGGCGCACAGGAATACCACCACATAAACCGCCTGGATGGCAAATCCGCGCTGAATATCTCGCCAGAAGATGGGCTGCCGGAAAAAATCGATCCAGGCGAGCCAGTAACGGGTCGGCAAATAGGGCTGCACCACGGTGGCCGCGTTGAGGGTGACCAGGACCTCGCTGGCCACCAGCGCGGCCAGCGAGCCGAGGGCCGCGCCGAGGGCGGAGTCGGTGATGGTCGACAGGAACAGCGCGATCGCGGCGACGCCGAGCATGGACACGGTGATGAACGCGATCGCCCCCGCGATCCGCTCGGTCAGCTGGAGCAGGCTCAGCGGCGTGCCGGACAGCGAGGTCACGGCGCCGCCCGCGGCCTGTCCCGCGGTGGGCGCCTGGCCGGACCCGGCCAGGCCACCGGGACCGCCGACCGTCCCGCCGCCCGGAGCCTGACCGACGGCGGCCGCCTGGGACGGCCCGAGCAGCAGGACCCCGGTCGCGTAGGCCGTCACGGTGACCGCCACCACCAGCAGCAAGACGTACGCCGTGACCGAGATGAGCTTGGCCACAAGCAGCCGGGTCCGCCCGACCGGGCGGGCCAGCAGGTAGCGGAGCGTGCCCGTGCTGGCCTCGCCCGCGATGGCGTCGCCGGCCACGACCGCGACCGCGACCGGCAGGAAGACCGGCAGCACCAGGGCGAGCGCGGCCGCCGGGTAGAGCTCCCCGTTGGCGAGCACCGCGGACAGGAACGCGCTGCCCTGGCCGGGCGGCGGGGTCAGGTGGGTGATCGCGATGAAGATCGCCACCACGAACGGCAGTGCGCAGGTCAGCGCGACGCTGATCCAGGTGCGCGCCCGCCGCACCAGCTTGACCAGCTCGACCGCGATCACCGGTCCCTCCCGGTCATGACGGTCCGCCGATGTGGTCAGAACCGGTGCCTGTGACCGCGAGCACAATGTCCTCCAAGGTGCGCTGGTGCGGGCCGATGGCGCTGACCCGCAGCCCGGCCCGCACCAGGTGGGCGTTGAGCGCGGCCGCGTCGGCCTCGCGGACGAGCAGCCGCGCCCCGTCCCTGTGCTCCACCCGCCCGTCGAGCAGCGCGGCGGCCCGGTCGGCGTCGGGCGTCTGGACCAGGGTCAGCCCGGTCGGCGTGCGGAGGGTGGCGAGGTCCTCCTGCAGCACCAGCCGCCCGGCGTCAAGCACGCCGATCCTGGTGCACAGCTGCTCGACCTCGGCGAGCAGGTGAGAGGACAGGAAGATGGTCACCCCGGCTTCGTTCAGGCCGATGAGGAGCTCCCGCAGGTCCCTGAGGCCGCGCGGGTCCAGGCCGTTGCCCGGCTCGTCCAGGATGAGCAGCCGCGGCCGGCGGATCAGCGCGCCGGCCAGGCCGAGGCGCTGGCGCATGCCGAGGGAGTAGGCCTTGACCGGACGGCGGCCCACCCCGGCCAGCCCGACCTGCTCCAGCGCCTCGTCGATCCGCTTGCGCCGGGTACCGCGGCCAGCGAACCCGGCCGGCCCGGCCGCGTCGAACAAGGCCAGGTTGGCCCGGCCGGACAGGTGCGGGTAGGCGGCGGGCTCCTCGATCAGCGCGCCGACCTGCGGAAGCACCTCCCGCACGTGCCGGGGTATCCGCTGGCCCATCATCTCGATCTGGCCGCTGGTGGCGTAGACCAGGCCGAGCAGCATGCGGACCAGGGTGGTCTTGCCCGAGCCGTTCGGGCCGAGCAGGCCGTACCTGTCGCCCGCGCGCACGTCGAGGTCGACGGACCGCACGGCGCAGACCGGGCCGAAGCGCTTAGTGAGTTCCCTGGTGGTGATCACGGAAAGGCTTCCCGGTCCGTCACAAGCTCGGCCGCGGCCTGCTCGAGCACTCCGGCGCTGACCGTTCCCGCGATCAGGAAGGTGACGTAGAAGCCCGCCGGGCGGACGATGACGGCGTTGATCAGCGGGGCGCCGATGCGGGCGCCCGTGCCGCCCGCCACGCTGACCGGCGTGCCGCCCGCGGACAGCGTGTCCGCCACCAGGTTCCGGCCGCTCAGGCCGCGCACGCCGAGGACGACGAACGTCGCCAGCCCGCCGCCGTAGACACCGACCGAGTCGAACTGGGTGGTCACAGGGACCCGGGCCCGCCCGGCCAGGTGGCCGGGCAGCCCCTCCAGGCCCAGCTCGTTCAGCGCGCCCGCCAGGTCGTCGGCGCTGGTCACGTTGAAGCCGGTGCCCGGCCCCCGCACCGGGGACAGCACCTGGGCCTGCGGCTGCCACCGGCCGACGGCGAAGAACTGGCTCTGCAGCGCGGGGGTGCGTGATCCGCGGCCGAAGATCTCCACCATCAGCGGGAGCCCGCTGCCGGGTTCGGCCCAGATGTCGACCTGACCGACGGTCGACGCGGGATCGGCCGGGGTCATCCGCAGCCCGGCCGCGCTCTGGCCGGCCACCCGCAACGGGGCGATCACGCTGTACCTCGCGCCCGGCCCGGCCTCGGCCAGCAGCCGGAGCGCCAGCGCCGGCGGGACCAGGTCGGCCGGGCGCGGCAGCCGCAGCGACGGCTGCCCGAGGACTTCGGTGAGCAGCTCCTGACCTGAGGCCCAGATGTAGCTGCGCGCGCCCAGCTGGTAGGTGTCCCGCTCGCCGGCGTCGGACAAGACGTCGACCCGCCACCGGTCCGGCGCGGCCTGCCAGACCCGCATCTTGGTGACCCCGTCAAGCAGCGACGTCAGGTCGGCCAGGCCGGCCAGCGACGGCAGCCCGAAGGTCGCGTTGCTTTCCGCGTACCCCGCGTAGGACTCACCGGCCGAGGCCAGGATGCGCCCGCGGAGCTGGCTCGCGGTCAGCGTGGGCACGCTCACAGGCAGTGCGCTGGCGATGACTGGCAGCCCGCACAACACGGCCAGGCCGAGGCCCACCGCCGCCCACTTGCGCGCCGCGCCGTTCCGCCTCAAGATCGGCGCAAAGTGGCTGCTGAACCGACAAGGTGTTCACATGATTCATTACGTCCAGACACCTAATAACGGTACGATAACTACCGGCTTGCCTGATACATATAGCGGCATCGACAAAAGCGGCCCGTGCCCCTCGTCACGGGGCCTTCGCGCGGTCTAGTATCAAAAACTGTCAGCAACCATCGATTAACTCTGGCGAGACGGCTGTGACCAGACGGGCCGGTACGTCGGAGCTGGCGGAACGATAGGAATCCCGCATGATAAAAGAGTCTGGTGTGCGAAGTATCGTCGTCGGCGTGGACGGCTCGGCGGAGTCGGTAGCCGCGCTTCGGTGGGCGTGCCGCGAGGCCGGCCTGCGGGCCGGGGAGGTGGTCGCGGTGCTCGCCTTGGAGTCCGTGTGCCATCAGGTCGCCAGTTACGCCGTTCCGGCCCCGCGGTCGACGGCCGGAAGCTGGGGCGCGGTCCGGGACGTGCTGCGCCGGTCCGTCAGCGAGGCGACCGTCCTGTTCCCCAGTGTTCGCGTGCGCACCGAGATCGCCGAGGGGCTGGCGGCGCGCGTGCTGCTCGACCAGGCCGCCGATGCGGATCTGCTGGTGCTTGGCCGTACGGCGTACGGCCCGGACCCGTACCGCGCCGCGGGGCCGGTGATCAGGGCCTGCCTGCGTGCGTCGGCCTGCCCGGTGGTCATCATCGGCTCGGAGCCGAAGATTGGTTCGGACCCGATGTCCGCCGAGGATCGAAAAACCGCCCAGCAGCGTACCGATCATGTGCCCGAGTCCTGGCAGCGGCACCTGCAAGGTAGCGGCGCCGCGAGGTAATCCCGGCCGGGCAGCGTCACCTGCAAGGTAGCGGCGCCGCGAGGTCATCCCGGCCGGGTCTGGTGGCCATCGGGTCCGCGCGTTGCCGGTAACCTCACCGTCATGGCGTCCTCGACAATCAAGGTATGGCTTCCGGAACCGGACGCGGCGGAACTGATGGGCGGGCTGCCCGACGGCATGGTGGCCGACGTGTGGACCGGCGATGACCAGCTGCCGGATTCGGCCGGCCAGGTCGAGGTGGTCGTGCTGCCGTTTGGGGTGCCGCCGTCCCGGATGCCGGTGCTGGCCAAGCTGCCCCGGCTGCGGCTGATCCAGCTGATGTCGGCGGGGGCCGAGCACGTGATCCCGTTCGTCCCGCCCGGTGTCACGTTGTGTAACGCACGCGGCGTGCATGATCCCGCGGTGGCCGAGTGGGTGCTGGCCGTCATCTTGGCGCAGGTGCGGCAGCTGCCCAGGTTCCTGGCCGCGCAGCAGGCCGGAACCTGGGACCCGGTCCGGAGCGAGCCGCTGGCCGGGCAGACCGCGCTGATCGTGGGCTACGGGTCGATCGGCGAGACGGTCGAGCGCATGCTGGCCCCGTTCGGCGTGACGGTGGAACGCATCGCCCGGCGCGCCAGGCCCGGTGTCTCGGGCCTGGACGACCTGCCCGCCGTCCTGCCGAACGCCGATGTGGTGATCCTGCTCGTCCCCATCACGCCCGCCACGACGCACCTGGTGGACGCGCGTTTCCTGAGCCAGATGCACGATCACGCCCTGCTGGTCAACGCGGCCCGCGGCCCGGTCGTGGACACCGGCGCGCTGCTGGCGGAGCTGCGGTCCGGGCGGCTGCGCGCCGCCCTCGACGTCACAGAACCCGAGCCGCTCCCGGCCGGCCATCCGCTCTGGTCCGCGCCCGGCTTGCTGCTCACGCCCCATGTGGCCGGCGCGATGAGCACCACCTGGTCGCGCGTCATGGCCGTCGTGGCGGACCAGCTGGCCCGCTACGCCGCGGGCGAGCCGCTGCTCAACATCGTGGGGCCGCAGGGCTACTAGCTGGGGGTGAGACACTTGTCCTTGTGTCTTCCCTGGTCGAAGTGTCCCCCCGGGTCAGCGCCGCGCTGGCGTCCGGCGGTCCCGTGGTCGCCCTGGAGTCCACGATCATCTCGCACGGACTGCCCCGTCCGCAGAACCTGGACGCCGCGCGGCAGTTCGAGGCGATCCTGGCCGACGCGGGCGTGACCGCGGCCACGATCGCGATCATCGACGGCGTGCCCAAGGTTGGCCTGGTGCCGCAGGACCTGGAGCGGATCGCGGCAGACGAGTCCGTGGTCAAGATCAGCAGCCGTGACATCGGGATCGCGATCGCGCGCAAGGTGACCGGCGGCACGACGGTGGCCGCCACGTCCGTGCTGGCCGCGCGGGCCGGGATCGGCGTGTTCGCCACCGGCGGGCTCGGCGGCGTGCACCGCGGCGCGGCCCAGACCTTCGATGAGTCCGCGGACCTGACGGTGCTGTCCCGGACGCCGATTACCGTGGTATCGGCCGGGGTCAAGTCCATTCTGGACATCCCGGCCACGCTGGAGCGGCTGGAAACGCTGAGCGTCGCGGTGGTCGGGTACCAGACGTCGCGGTTTCCCGCCTTCTGGCTGTCCGATTCCGGCTGCGACCTGGACTGGCGGGCCGACAGCCCGGAGGAGATCGCCGACATCATGGCGGCCCGGGCCGCCTTCGGCGAGCAGTCCGCCCTGCTGGTGGCCAACCCGCTGCCGCCCGGCCGGCAGCTCGACCCCGGGGTCCTGGATGACGCGCTCAAGGACGCCCTGGCCGTGGCGGCTGAGCAGGGGATCCGGGGCAAGGCGGTGAGCCCCTTCCTGCTCGACCGGATCCAGCAGGTCACCGCCGGGGTGAGCGTCGGGGTCAACCTGCAGATCGCCCGCGGCAACATCGAGCTGGCCGCGCAGATCGCCAGGTCCTGGGCGCGGCGGGCCGCTGGCCCGGCTTGGCCCTGAGCCCGGCGGGCGCCCGGCGGGTCGTCGTCATCGGCGACGTGATCAACGATGTGCTGGTCAAGCCGGCCGAGGCCATCACGGCGGGCAGCGACACCGCGGCGGTGATCCGTGCCTGCCCGGGTGGCTCAGCGGCCAACCAGGCCGCGTGGATGGCCCACCTGGGCGCCGAGGTGGTGTTCGCCGGGCGGGCCGGCGCCCGCGATGCCGAGTACCACCGGCGGGAACTGGCCCGGGCCGGCGTCCGCGCGCATCTGGCCGCCGACCCGGACGCGGGCACCGGCTCGATCGTGATCATGGTCGGGCCGGACGGCGAACGGACCATGTTCACCGACCGGGGCGCGAACCTGCGGCTCCGGCGGCCGGACCTGCCGGCCGGCCTGCTGGACGACGCGGCGGCGCTGCACCTCACCGGGTACACGTTCTGCGAGCCGCCGCTGCTCGAGCTGGCACTCGGGCTGCTGGCCCAGGCCCGGGCCCGCGGCCTGGCCGTCACCATCGATCCCGGCTCGGCCGCCTTCCTGGCCCGGATGCAGGCCGGGGCGTTCCTGCGCTGGACGCACGGGGCGGCGGTGTGCTTCCCCAACCGCGACGAGGCCGCCGTGCTCACCGGCGAGACCGATCCGGTGACGATGGCGGCCCGGCTGACCAGGCACTACCGCGCCGTGGTGGTCAAGCTCGGCGATCAGGGCTGCGTGCTGGCCGTCCCCGGCCTGGCGCCGGTACCGATCCCGGCCCACCCGGCGCGGGCCACCGACACCACAGGTGCCGGTGACGCGTTCTGCGGTGCGTTCATCAGCCGCTGGCTGTCCCGCCCCGACCTCCTCGGCGCGGCCAGGTACGCCGTCCGGATCGCCGCCGCCGTGGTCACCCGCTTCGGCGCCCGCCCGGTCTGACCACCCCGGCCCTCGAAACATGCAATTGCACGTGCACCACGTTTCGTTAGGGAAAATACAATTTTTATCCCCGAACGATCCGTGGTTATCCCTCGCCTTTACCTCTATCACCACGATGAGTTTAGGCAAACTGGTTCTCCTACAGTAGGTTGGTCTTTTACCGTGCGGGTAGTGGGAATGGGGACGCATGGGCCTAGTTCGGCGGGCGCTCAGGGCCGCGAGTCAGCCTCCTGGATGGCTGGTGCTGGCCCTGGCGCTTGATGCCGTCATCGCCGTCATCGCGATATCGACCGGGAGGCGCCTTAGCCTGACCGACCTGCTCGCGGCCGGACCCCTGCTGGCCTGCGCGCGATGCAGTGGCCGGGCCACGGCGTTGGCCGCTGTCTACGCCATTTCCCTGTGCGCGATCGTGACCGCCGCCATTGGCGCATCAGATTCCATGGGTACCGGATACCGTTTCATCGTTGTCGGCGGCGTGGGCGCGCTCGCCACTTTCGCCGCGGCGGTCCGCAGCCGCCGCGAGGGCACGCTCATCAGCATCAGCGAAAAGGCGCAGCGCGCGATCCTGCACCCACTGCCCGCAGCAGCCGGCGGCGTGGCCTTTGCCTCTCATTATCAGTCGGCCACCAACCAGGCACTGGTCGGCGGGGACCTTTATGACATTGCCATGACGCCATTCGGAATGCGTTTTATCATCGGTGACGTCAAGGGCCAGGGGATCGACGCCCTCGGCCGGTCCGCCGCGGTGCTCGCCGCCTTCCGGGCGGCGGCGTTCGGCGAGCCCGACCTGATCCGGCTGGCCGAGGCGATGGACGCCGGGCTGTCCAGGGACATGGAGATCGAGGACTTCGTCACGGTGATCGTCGCCGAGTTCACGCCCGGGCACGTGTGCATGGTCAACTGCGGTCACCCACCCCCCGTCAAGCTGCCCGCCGCGGGCGGGTGCTTGCAGGTCATGACCCCGCTGGAGTACGAGCCGCCGCTGGGCCTGCATCCTCATCCGAAGCGGCAGGACATCTGCCTCGGGCCTGGAGACCGACTGCTTTTCTACACCGACGGGCTGGTCGAGAGCCGGGACCGCGCGGGCCGTTTCTTCGCGCTTGACGAGCGGGTGGCCCAGGCGCTGGCCGCACCCGACCTGGACACCGCGGTGCGGCGGGTGGTCAGGCTGCTGCTCAAGCACACAGGTGACGGGCTGGCCGACGACGTCCTGCTCGTCCTGGGCGAGCCCGCCGAGGCTATGACCTAGCGGAGCCAGTCGAGCAGCAGCTCGTTCAGCCGGTCAGGCGCGTCCAGCGGCACCCAATGGCTCGCGTCCGGTATTTCCTCATAACGCCATCGTCCCTGGACCAAGGACGCCGAATGCTTCATCCGCTCACCGTCGAGGTAATGGTCGCGGGCCGACCAGATGCCCAGGGTCGGCGCCAGGACCGGCGGGAGCGGGGGCGGCGGCCCCGGCATCCGCGGCGCGACGTTGGCCCGGTACCAGTTCAGCGACGCGGTCAGCGCTCCGGGCCTGGACAGGTCGGCGATCGCCTGCTCCAGGTCCCCGTCGCCGCGGCTGAACATGCGCAGCCAGGCCCAGTCGTCGTGGGCGATGGTGGCCTCGGCGACGTCGGAGAACAGGAAGAACAGCTGATACCAGGCCATCTCCTGCTGGCGCACGGTGAGGGGGGCACGTGGATGCGGCACCGAGATCGCGGTCAGCGTGCGGACGCGGTCCGGGCAGAGCATCGCCGTCAGCCACGCGACCCCCGCCCCCCAGTCATGGCCGACCACGTGCGCCTGCTCGATGTCCAGCCGGTCCAGGACGGCGGTCACGTCCGCCACCAGGGTCCGCAGCCGGTACGCGGCCACGTCAGCGGGACGCGCCGACCGCCCGAACCCGCGCAGGTCCGGCGTGACGACCCGGAACCCGGCGGCCGCCAGCACCGGGACCTGGTGACGCCAGAGCCGGGCCGAATCCGGCCAGCCGTGCAGGAGCAGCACGGGCACGCCGTCGCCGTGCTCCTCGACGTACACACGGATCCCGTTCGCGTCGATAAACCGGCCATCGTCTGGGCTTGTCATGGTCCCGATCATGGCACGGGCGGATCAGGGACCGGGCGCAGGCCGGTCCGGCGGCTCGCGGCGGCTTGATTCGTCCCCGGCGTTGGCGACCATGACGGCGATCGGCGGAATCACCATGGCCACCACGGAAATCACCACGGCGGCGACCACCGAGTAGAACCGCACCACCGTCCAGGACAGCACGAACAGCGTCAGGCACACGCCCATCAGCAGGAAGTATCCGCGCTTGCGGGTCATGATCTCCGTCTTCGCCTGGGGTCTGTCACCTAGTCTGGCACCTGTGAGCGACTACCCGAAGACCATCACCCCCGCAGGTCACGTCGAGCCGGTGCCGCGCCGGGTCCGCGCCATGCTCGGCGGTGAGGTGGTGCTCGACACCACCCGCGCCCGGTACGTCTGGGAATGGCCGAACTACCCGCAGTACTACATCCCGCTCGCCGACGTCCGGCCGTCGGTGCTGATCGACGAGCAGCACGAGCAGAAGCTGCGCCTGGGTACCGCCCGGCGGCACGGCCTGCGGGCCGGGGACGTGTCCAGGCCCGGCTCGGCGCGGGTGTACACCGACGACGCCGCGTCCGGCCTGACCGGGACGGTGCGTTTCGACTGGGACGCGCTGGACGCCTGGTTCGAGGAGGACGAGGAGGTCTTCGTCCATCCCCGCAGCCCCTACACCCGGGTAGACGCGCTGCGCTCCACCCGTCAGGTCCGGGTCGAGCTCGACGGGGTGGTGCTGGCCTCCTCGTCGTCCCCGGTGATGGTCTTCGAGACCGGGCTGCCGACCCGCTACTACCTCAACCGCACCGAGGTGAACACCGAGCACCTGCTGCCCACCGGCACCGTGACGGCCTGCCCGTACAAGGGCAAGACCAGCGGCTACTGGTCGGTCCGGGTGGGGGAGACCGTGCATGAGGACCTCGCCTGGGCCTACGATTTCCCGACCCGCCAGCTGCTGCCCATCGCGGGCCTGATCGCGTTCTACAACGAGAAGGTCGACCTCTTCGTCGACGGCGACCGCCTCGACCGCCCCGTCACCCATTTCTCCTAGCTCAAGTCCCCCCGCCACCCCGCCTCGCCCCGCCCCGTCCCGTGACCCCCTCCCGCGGCCCCGTCCCCAGGCCCGCCCGCGCTCTCGTGCTGTCCCACCAGCCCAGCCAGCCCCACCAGAATCATATTTCGATAACCTGTACGACAAGCGCGATAAATCTCACGGATGATTCGGCTTTAGTGGAGAAAAAGGTGCCCTATCGGGTACCAAATCCTCCGTAGAAGCCAAATTATCCAAGATCTTCCGGGAGTCCGGCGCTTCTTCCAGCTCTCCGGCGCTTCACGGACCCCTGGCCCACCACGAACCACACCAGCATCCGAGCCGGGCCGGGCCCTCGCGCCGGGCCGGGCCCTCGCGCCGGGCCGGGCCCTCGCCTTTGCCCTCGCGCCGGGCCAGGCGCGGTTGAGCGCCGGGCCCGGGGCCGGTAGCCTGCCGGTCATGTCCTCGGCATGGCCAGCGCTCTCCTACCGGACGTGGCGCGCGACGTGCGACACGCTGCACGCGCATACTCAGGTCCTCGGCAAGCTCGCGGCCGGGCTCGCCCCGGCGGAGCCGCAGCTGCAGCACGCGGCGCTGCGGCTGACCGCCCGGGGGTGGGAAACGGCGCCGCTGCCTGCCCCCGACGGCTCGGGATCGATGGTGGTCGCGCTCGACCTGCACGTCCACGAGGCGGTGGTCGAGCACAGCGGCGGCCGGACCGAACGGGTCGCGCTCACCCCCGACCGGGCCGTCGGGGCGGTGACCCGGGATGTGCTGGCGGCGGTCCGCCGGGTGGGCGGCCCGGTGGAGATCGACCCGACACC
Organism: Streptosporangiaceae bacterium; assembly: GCA_050013055.1. Lineage (GTDB taxonomy): Bacteria > Actinomycetota > Actinomycetes > Streptosporangiales > Streptosporangiaceae > Palsa-504. Next base: position 15,999 of record JBEKGC010000004.1, on the reverse strand, counting down.
GCAGGAAGTCAGCTGGCACGTGCCGCTGGATGAGGACGAGGAGCACGCGCGGTACGACCGCGACCAGGTGGCGGCCTACTTCACGGCGGCGACCAAGGCCGCGCTGGTGCTGGCGGCGTTCCGCGCGCCCTACCGGGGGCGCAGCACGCCCGTCAACGCGTGGTGGGGTTCGTTCGACCTGGCTGTGAGCCTGTTCTCTGGGGCATCGGCCGACCCTCCCGCTAATGACTTCATCATGCGCAACGCGATGGACGCCCAAGAGGTCGCGGTCGGCTGGTGGCCAGGCGACGCGCGTCACGACCAGGCGGCGTTCTACGCCTACGCGCACCCGGCCCCCGACGGGTTCGCGCGGCTGGCCCTGTCACCTCCGGCCGCGCGCTGGGACGCCGGGCTGGGTGAGTACATCCTGGACTTCGACGACATCCGGTCAGGACCGGATCCGGCCGCGGCCGCCCTGGAGTTCGCCCGGTCCGCCTTCCGCCAGGCCTGCGCGGCCTGCGCCTGGGACATGACCCTGGCCGCGAGTGCCGACGGGACACCGCCGCCCGTCCGCTGAGGAGAACGCGGTCGTCTACGGCCACGAGGGTGCGCGTTACTGGATCCCGGCCGAACCCCCGGCGGGCACGGCTTCGTCTCGCTGGCCATCACCCCGCGCTCGTCCAGCCGTAACTGAACGGAGATATTGAACTACCCGGTAACGCGTGATACAAGAATAGTGCGCGCGTATGTCACAGCCCTTCTCGCCCTTGATTGGGGTAACTCGTGCGTATCTCCCGCGTCATTTTCAGCGCTGCCGTCCTCGCGTCCGCTGCTGGCCTTATAGCTGCTGGATCTCCCGCCGCCAAGGCCGCATCCGCAGTTCATTACGTGGCGCTGGGCGATTCGTACAGCTCGGGCGTCGGCGCCGGGGATTACATCTCATCGAGCGGCAGCTGTGAGCGCAGCTACAACGCCTATCCAGAGCAATGGGCCGACGCTAACTCGCCCGCCTCGTTCGTCTCGGTCGCGTGTTCCGGCGCGGAGACGTCCGACGTCCTGTCCAGCCAGGTGTCGGCGCTGAGCGCGAGCACCACGTTGGTCAGCCTGACCATCGGCGGTAACGACGCCGGCTTCGCCACCGTCATGACGACCTGCGTGCTCACCCCGACCAGCATCTGCCTCGCCGCCGTGGCGGCGTCCGAGGCCTACGTCACCTACCAGCTTCCGGCCAGGCTGGACACCACCCTGGCGACCATCCGGGCCGACGCGCCCGCGGCGAAGATCGTCGTGCTCGGCTACCCCGACCTGTACGACCTGTCCAGGTCCAGCGGCTGCATCGGGCTGAGCACCCAGGACCGCACCGCGCTCGACCAGGGCGCCGACGCGCTCGACAACGCCCTGTCGACGGCCGCGGCCGCTTACCACGACACGTTCGTCGATGTCCGCGGCCAGTTCGCCGGACATGAGATCTGCGACTCCTCCAGCTGGCTGAATTCGGTGGACATCTTCTCGCTCAGCTCGTCCTACCACCCCACCGCCTCAGGCCAGGAACTCGGTTACCTGCCCGCCTTCACCGCGACGGCCGGCTGACCGGAGCGGCGCCCTCAGCCCGGTAGGGGCGGAAGAACGCGCGCAGCTCCGCCGCATAGAGTTCGGGCTCCTCGAACGGCGCGAAGTGCCCGCCGCGGGCGGCCTCGGTCACGCGAACGACGTTCGCCGTGCGCTCGAGCCACGCCCGCGGCGGTCGGCCGATGTCGCCGGGGAACAGGGAGAAGCCGGATGGCACCTCGACCCGGCGGGCGTGCTGCGCGGGCGGGATCGCGGCGTTCGCGCGGTACATGCGCATCGACGATCCGATCGTCCCGGTGAGCCAGTAGAGCGTGACGTTGGTGAGGATCTCGTCCCTGCTGAAGCTCCGCTCGACGTCGCCGTCGCAGTCGCTCCAGGCCCGGAGCTTCTCCACGATCCAGGCGGCGAGCCCGGCGGGTGAGTCGGTGAGCCCGAAGGCGGCGGTCTGGGGCTTGGTCCGGTGCATGGCGGAGTACGCGCCCTCGGTGGTGCCCCAGGCCGCCATCCTCTGGATCCAGGCGCGCTCCTCGGGCTCGAGGTCCGCCGGGTCGCCGGCGAAGACGGGCACGCCCGCATCCATGCGGTGCACGGCCACCACCCGGCCGGGGTGGTCGAGCGCGAGGTAGCGGCTCACGTGGCTGCCGAGGTCCCCGCCCGCCGCGCCGAACCGCGGGTAGCCGAGGACGCTCATGAGCTCGGCCCACAGCCCGGCCACGGCGATGGAGTCGAGCGGCGGCCCGGCCGGGCGGTCGGAGTAGCCGTAACCCGGCATGTCGGGCACGACCACGTCAAACGCGTCGGCGGGGTCGGCGCCGTGTGCGCCCGGGTCGGTGAGGAGCTCGACCACCTTCGCATACCGCCAGAACGAGTCAGGCCAGCCGTGGCACAGCACAAGCGGCAGCACGGGCCCGGCCTCCCCGGAAGCCCTGGCGTGTACGACGTGGATCCGCAACGCCCCGAGCGGGACGCGGAAGCGGGGGAGCCGGCCGAGCGCCGCCTCCTGCGCCGGCCAGTCGAACCCGTCCGCCCAGTAGGCGACGAGCTCGCGGAGGTAGTCCAGATCGGTCCCGAGCGACCAGCCGGCGTCCTGCGGCGCATCCGGCCAGCGCGTCGCGCGCAGCCGCGAGCGGAGGTCCTCGAGCGCCGCAGCGGTGGTCTGCGGGCTGAACGGCTCAGGCCGCGGCCCGGCCGCGGCCGACGGGGTATCCGGCATGGGACGTACCCTACTGCCGCCGCTCCCCGCGGTCAGCTGGGATCGGCGGTCAGCTGGGATCGGCGGTCAGCTGGGATCGGCGGTCAGCTGGCGTCCCATCAGCTCGATCAGCTTCTGGAGCCCGCGCAGCGGCCGCGCCATCACCGTAAAGCTGACCAGCTTGTCCTCCTCGTTCCAGTGCAGCATATCGACCCCCTGGACGTAGAGGCCGTCGATCTCGGCCTCGAACTCCAGGACCGCGCTGGCCGGGCCATACCATTCGCCGACGTACCGCAAGGTGGGCCCCAGGACCACGATCGCGCTGCTCAGGTAGCGGGTCGTGAGCGCCTTGCCCGGCTGCGGCGCGAACACCGCCGGGGACAGGAAGACCACATCATCGGCCAGCAGGTCGTCCAGCCAGGCCAGGTCTCCGGACTCGACGACGGCATGCCAGGCCCGTACGGCGGGGGGTTGCTCGGACATGGGAGTACTCAACCCCAGCCGGCCGTAAACATCAAGCCTTGGCGGGCAGTGTGGCCTCGATCAGGAAACCACCGCCAGGTGCGGTGCCTGTGCGCAGCTCGCCGCCGGCCGAGGCGGCCCGTTCGCGCATGCCGGGCAGCCCGTGACCGTCTGCTGCCTCCGCCACAGCGAACCCGGCCACCCCGGAGACCCCGGAGACCCCTGAGACCCCTGAGACGCCGGAGACTGCTTGCCCAGGCGGCGGACCCGGCCCGTTGTCCCGGATGCGAAGCCGGAGCGCGTCGTCGGTGAAGCGCAGTTCCACGTCGACGGCGGCACCGGGCGCGTGCCGGCGGGTGTTGGTCAGGGCCTCCTGCACGATCCGGTAGGCGGCCAGCTCGACGCCGGGATCAAGGGTGACCGGCGGTCCTGACACGATGAACCTCGCGGCTGTGCCCGAGGCCGCCCTGGCCTCGTCGATCAGCCCGCTGAGCTGCTGCAGTCCAGGCTGGGGGTGCCGGTCGGCGCCGGCCTCGCCCAGATGCGCGACGTGGGCGTCCTCGCGCAGCACGCCGAGCAGCCGCCGCATCTCGGTCAGGCCGGCCCGTGCGGTGTTACCGATCTCAAGCAGCCGCTGCCCGCCGGCCGGCGGCATCCCCGCCGTGGTCAGCCGGGCCGTTTCCGCCTGCACGGCGATCATGGATATGTGGTGAGCCACGACATCGTGCAGCTCGCGGGCGATCCGGGCTCGCTCGCCGCGGGCCATGTGCTCGAACAGGGAGTCGGCGATGACCTGCCGGGCCGTGCTGTCCGCTTGCGCCTGGATGCGTGCTCGCCGGGCGATCCCGGCCAGCGCGGCCGCCGGGGCCAGCGCGGCGAGCAGCACGATCAGCACCCGCTCCTCAGGGCCGCCTGGCCGGTCCGGCACCAGAGCGATCACCGCGAACGGCAGCCCCAGGCCAGGTGCCAGCAGCTGGGTCACCCTCCGTCGCTTCTGCGCCGGCTGGCCGCCCGGCGAGCCGGACCGCGGCACCTCCTTCAGGCCCAGGTAGTAAAGGGCGATCAGCTGCGCGCATAGGCCCGCCACCGTCATGACCGGGACGACCGCGAGCGAGAGTACGCTCGCCGCGCTGATGGCGACGGCGGCCGCCGCCGGACCGAGGAACGCCAGCGGCACCGTGGTCAACAGGGCCAGCAGGAACACGGCGACCAGGCCGAACGCGCCGTACCCGGCGTAGGTGGCGCGGAGCAGGGCCTCGGTCACCGCGGCCAGCCCGAGCAGGGCGCCGGCCACCGCGGCGGCGTGCGGGCTCGCGGCGATCCGGCGGCCGCCCCGGGCCCATCCGTCGCGCGCGAAAGCTGCTGTGCCCACGTAGCTCATTGTCGCCGCTCCGCCGGAAGATTGCGTCCCTCCCGCGGGGGAGGCACGGCCGGCGTCCCTCCTGCTGGTGACGGACAAGAGCGCTCTGCGGCGTGATGACCACCCGCCCGGCAGCCCCTAGCGTTGGCTGACATGGAAGCAGCCATCGAAGTCAGCGGCCTGCGCAAGCGATTCGGGTCGACGCTAGCGCTTGACGGGATGTCCTTTGCCGTCCGCCCCGGCCAGGTGACCGGGTTCGTCGGTCCGAACGGCGCGGGGAAATCCACCACGATGCGGGTCATCGTCGGCCTTGACTCCGCTGACGCGGGCCAGGCGCTGATCGGCGGCCGCCCGTACGCGAGCCTGCGGCACCCGCTCAGTCACGTCGGATCGTTGCTGGACGCCGGTGCGCTGCAACCCAGCCGGTCCGCCCGCAACCACCTGCTGTGGCTGGCCTACTCCCAGGGCCTGCGGGCCAGCCGGGTTGATGAGGTGATCACGCAGGCCGGCCTGGACTCGGTGATCAGGCGCAAGGCGGGTGGCTATTCCCTGGGCATGCGGCAGCGGCTCGGCATCGCCGCTGCGCTGCTCGGCGATCCGCCGGTGCTCATGCTCGACGAGCCGTTCAACGGCCTGGATCCGGAAGGCATCGTGTGGGCGCGGGGTTTCCTGCGGTCGCTGGCCGGTCAGGGCCGGGCGGTCCTGGTGTCCAGCCACCTGATGAGCGAACTGCAGGACGCCGCGGACCACCTGGTGGTGGTCGGCCGCGGGCGAGTCATCGCCGACACGTCCGTGACGGACCTGATCACCACCGCGTCCAGCGGCCGGGTCACGTTGCGCACCACAGCCCGGTCGCAGGCCACGGAGGTGCTGGCGCACGCGGGGGCCGTCATCGCCGCCACCGACCGGGACACGCTCGTCATCTCCGGGCTGGCCGCCGAGAAGATCGTCGCGCTGCTCGGCGGGCGCGGGGTGCCGTTCTCTGAGGTGTCGGCGCACCGCGCCACCTTGGAGGAGGCGTACATGGAGCTCACCAGGGACGCGGTCGAATTCCGTGCCGCCGCGGCGCAGGAGCCGACCCGATGACGGCCGGCACGGTGCTGCCGCACCAGCCGCGCGAGCCGGGCCAGCCGCACGAGCCGGGCCAGCGGGACCAGCGGGCCGGGCGGGACGGCTTCTCGTCTCTCCTGCACGCCGAGTGGACCAAGTTCAGGACGGTCCGCGGCTGGGTCATCGGCACGGTCGTCGCGGTCCTGGTGATAGTGGCGCTCGGGCTGTTCGCCGCCGGGGCCAGCGGCAGCTCCTGCCAGAGTACGAACGGCGGCCCGGTCCGGTCCGGTTCGAGCTGCTTCACCGCACCCCCGGTAGGGCCGGGCGGCGAGGCGGTGAGCGATACTTTCTACTTCGTCCGACAGCCGCTCGCCGGGAGCGGTAGCATCACCGTCCGGATCACCTCGCTGACCGGCCTGCTCCCGCCCGCCAACGGCAACCTTCCCGGCGGCCCGAACGCGCCGATCGACACGCGTCCCGGCCTGGTGCCGTGGGCCAAGGCCGGGATCATCATCTCCGGCGGCACCACACCGGGATCGGCCTACGCGGCGATGATGGTCACCGCGGACCACGGGGTACGCCTGCAGGACGACTACACCGGCGACACGGCGGGCCAGCCGGGCGCCGTTTCCCCGGCGTCGCCGCGCTGGCTGCGGCTGACCCGTTCCGGCGACACGATCACCGGCTACGACTCGGCCGACGGCACCCACTGGACCGCTGTGGGCACCGTTCACCTGACCGGGCTGCCGTCGACCGTCCAGGCCGGGCTGTTCGCCACGTCTCCCGCGTGGCAGGCGATCTCGCAGAACTTCGGCGGCGGCGAAAACGGGATCATCGCCCCCAGCCAGGACACCGCCGTCTTCGATCACCTCAGCCGGTCCGGCCGCTGGCCCGCCAGCGCGTGGGCCGGCGGCATTGTCGACGCCGCCGACGGGTCGGGGGTAGGCGGGTATCAGCAGGCCGCCGGCCGGTTCACCGTGACCGGGTCCGGCGACATCGCGCCGGACGTGCCTGGTCAGGCCGGGGACATCGGCACCACCGTCACGCAGCACCTCATCGGCACGTTCGCCGGGCTGATCGTGGTGATCGTGATCGCCACGATGTTCATCACCGCCGAGTACCGGCGGCGGCTTATCCGCGTCACGCTGACCGCGAGCCCGCGGCGGGGCCGGGTGCTGGCCGCCAAGGCCATCGTAATCGGCGCGGTCACCTTCGTGGCCGGGCTGGCCGCCGCGGCCGCCGCGATAGTCATCAGCGCCAAGCTCGCGCAGGCCCGGGGGGCGTACGTGTATCCGGTGCCGTGGCCGACCGAGCTGCGCATGGTCGCCGGCACCGCGGCGCTGATCGCCGTGGCCGCCGTCCTCGCCCTCGCGGCAGGGACCATGCTGCGCCGCAGCGCCGCCGCGGTGACCGTTGTCATCGTGGTGATCGTGCTGCCGTACATCCTGGCCGCCGCCTCCATTCTGCCGGTCGGCGCCGCGGACTGGCTGCTGCGGATCACCCCGGCCGCCGCCTTCGCCCTGCAGCAGGCCACGCCGCAGTACGCGCAGGTCACCGCCACCTATTCGCCCAACTCTGGCTACTTCCCGCTGGCGCCGTGGGCCGGTCTGGCCGTATTGTGCGGCTACGCCGCGCTCGCCCTGGGCCTGGCCGCTGTGCTGCTTCGCCGGAGGGACGCATGAGCCAGGCCGTGCCCGCCGGACCGGCAGGCCTGGCCGGCGTGCGGCGGCTTGACCTGTCCGGCCTGCGGGACCCGCTGCGCGCGGAATGGACCAAGCTGCGCACCGTGGCGGGCCCGGCCTGGCTGCTGGCCGGCACCATCGCGGCGACCGTGGCGGTGAGCGCCGCGGCGACGGCCGCCGCCCGGTGCCCGGCCGGGACCGCCTGCCCGGTCGACACGACCAAGCTGAGCCTCACCGGGGTCCAGGTCGGCCAGGCGGTGGTGGCCGTTCTGGCCGTGCTGGCGATCAGCGGCGAGTACAGCACCGGCATGATCCGCATCACGCTGACGGCGATGCCGCGCCGGTCCGCCGTGCTGGCCGCCAAGGCGGTCCTGGTGGCCGGCCTGGTGCTGGCCGCCGGGGGCATCGCCGCCGCCGGGTCGGTGCTGGCCGGGCGGATTTTGCTGCCCGGCCACGGCTTCACCCCCGCGCGCGGCTTCCCGCTTGAGTCGCTCGCCTCCGGGCCGACGCTCCGGGCCGCCGCGGGCTCGGTCCTCTATCTCGTCCTGATCGCCCTGCTCAGCCTGGGCATCGCCACCGTCATCCGGGACACCGCCGTCGCCACCGGCGTGGTCCTGGGGTTGCTCTATCTCTCGCCGATTACTCTCTCTGTCGTGACCAACCCGGTCTGGTCCCACCGGATCGAGCGGTACGCGCCGATGAACGCCGGGCTGACCATCCAGGACACCATCGGCCTGCGCGGCTTGGCGATTAGCCCGTGGGGCGGCCTCGGCGTGCTGGCCGCCTGGGCTGCGGCCGCGCTGCTGGCCGGCGCCCTGGCCCTGCGGTGGCACGACGCGTGACCAGCGGCCCCGGCGTCAACAGGAGGCTGTTTCCGCTGCTGGCCACCGTCGGCCTGATCGTCGTCGGGATGGCCGGCGTGATCTGGGGGCCCCGCTTTTACGGGAAGACCGCCTGGGCGCTTCCCGATGACCTGTGGGGCACCCTGCTCGCGGCCCAGCGGATCCTGCACCTGAACCTGGCCGCGTTGTACACCACGCCCACCCAGCTGATCTCCCTGCCGGGGACGGCCGTCATCTGCGTCCCCGTGGTCGCGCTCATCGACGCGGCCGGGTTCCCGCTCCGGGCTCCCGACGCTATCGGCCCTTATCCGGCCGCATGGCTGCTGGCCGGTCCCTATCAGGTCGCCATCTCCGCCGTGGTGCTGTTCGCGGCGGACGCGATCGCCGAACGCCTCCGCGTCCCGCGGCTCAGGCGGTTCCTGCTCGCCGCGGCGGGCGCCACCGCGCTGTGGAGCGTCACGATCCGGTGGGGCCACCCGGAAGACGCGGTGGCCACCGGCCTGCTGCTCTACGCGATCCTGCTCCTGGCCGACGGCAGAACGAGCCGGGCCGCCTGGCTGGCCGGCGCGGCGGTGGCGGTCCAGCCGCTCGTCCTGCTGGCCTTTCCCGTCCTGCTCGCCGTCGTCGGACCGCGGCGCTGGCCCGGCTTTCTCATCCGGGCTGCCGCCCCCGGCGTGCTGCTGCTTGCCGTCGCCGCCTCGGCCAACTGGACCGCTACCATCCACGCGGTGACCAGCCAGCCCAATTCGCCGCTTATCGACCATCCCACCCCGTGGATCTACCTGGCTCCGCACCTGGCCGGCGGGATGGTGGCGGCCGGCCCAGCCCGGATCCTGGCCCTGGCGGCTGCCTGCGGATGCGGCCTGGCGGCCCGGCGCACCTGGCGGCCGGGCGAGCCTGCCGGGCCGGGCGAGCCTGCCGGGCCGGGCGAGCCTGCCGGGCCGGGCGAGCCTGCCGGGCCGGGCGAGCCTGCCGGGCCGGGCGAGCCCGCCGGGCCGGCCGGCCCCGGCTGGGCCGCGGGGTGGCGGCCGGCCATGCTGCCGGACCTGCTGTGGTGGACCGCGGTGGCCCTGGCCCTGCGCTCCGCGTTCGAGCCGGTGATGGTCGCTTACTACCTGTGGCCGCCGCTGGCGGTGGCGCTGATCACCGCGTCACGAAGCTGGCCGCGGCTGCTCAGCGCCGGTACCGCCGCCATCGTGCTCACGTTCTTCTCGCAGATCCACTGGCATAACCCGTGGAGCTGGTGGACGCCGATGATCGCCATCCTCGGACTCACCCTGTTCCTCGCGCGCGGGCCGCGGGTCAGCCGGGGGCGCGGGCCGCGGGCTGACCGGGGACCCAGGCTCGCTCGCCCGGCGCAGGTGCGCCCCTAGCCGGGGGAGCAGTTCATCACCGGTGGCGCGCCCCCCTTCCCAGATACCCGCCGGCGTGACTAAACTGTATGCAGTTTAAGAGGGAAGGGAACTGCCGTGATCTCAGGGCTGCACCACTACGCGCTGGAAGTGCCGGACCTGGAGGTGGCCGAGGGCTTCCTGCAGGACTTCGGCCTGGAGACGGGAGAGAAGGACGGGTCGCTTGTCGCCACCTGTCCCGGCCGTGATCAGGAGCAGGTACGGCTCCTGCAGGCGCCGGCCAAGCGGCTGCATCACGTCAGCTTCACCGTGCACCCGGGCTCGATGGACTCGGTCAGGGAGGCGCTTGAGCGGTCGGGCACGCCGTCTATCGAGCCGCCGGCCGGCGCCACCGAGGACGGGCTGTGGATCCGCGATCCCGATGGCACTCCGGTCCAGCTGCTCGACGAGCCACAGGCTCCGGCCAGGGCGGCCGCGGAAGTCCTGGTCAACATCGGCGGCAGCAGGCAGCGGATCGGCGTCGCGGCGTGGCCGGAGGCCGCCAGGGACGTGCTGCCCCAGCGCCTCGGGCACTCGCTGCTGTTCACGGCCCAGCCGCAGCAGATGACGGAGTTCTACACCCAGGTACTCGGGCTCCGGATCAGCGACACGATCCACGGCCTGGTCACGTTTCTCAACGCGGGGGCCGGTGATCACCACGTGTTCGGCTTCATCGCCAGCTCGCACCGGGGCTTCCACCATGCCAGCTTCGAGGTGCCCTCGATCGACGCGATCGCGGTCGGCGCCGACCGGATGCGCGCCAAGGGACGCGACGCGGGCTGGGGCATCGGCCGCCACACCATCGGGTCGAACTTCTTCCACTACAGCCCGGACCCCTGGGGCTCGTGGATCGAGTGGTTTTCCGACATCGACCAGATCGACGACTGCTGGGTGGCCAACGACTGGGACGTCCCGCCGCACCTGTGGGGCACGCCGCCGCCGCCGACCTTCCTCGCCAACCATGAACCCCAGAGCTAGCCAAGCCCCACCCCCACGAAGGAGTGCATCATGAGCCGGGACGTTGCCGCCATCTTCGCCGACATCGACGCGTTCGACCCAGACAAGTTCGTCGCTCACCTCACTCCGGACGCGACGTTCCGCTTTGCCAACGCCGATCCGGTCACCGGTCGCGCCACCGTGAGAGAGGCCGTCGCGGGCTTCTTCTCCAGCATCGACGGCCTCACCCACCACATCCTGAAGGTGTACGAGTCCGGCGATACGGTGATCGCGAAGATCGACGTGGAGTACCGCCGCAAGGACGGCAAGTCGGTGACCGTGCCGAACGCCGACATCCTGGTCTTCGACGGCGACCTGGTGAGCGACTGGCAGATTTACATCGACCTCACCCCCGTGTTCGCCTGAGCCGGGGAGCCGGGAGCTGGAGGCCGGGGAGCTGGAGACAGAACCGCATGATCACGCTGACCGATATCGCCTACGTCCGGTCCGGCGTCGCCGACCTCGACGCCGCGACCCGTTTCGCGACCGGCATCGTCGGCCTTGAGCTGGTGACGCCCACCGAGGTGGGCGTCGCCCACCTGCGCGCCGATCACCGGCACCACTGCCTGGCCCTGGTCGAGGGGCCCTCCGGGGTGATCGCCTCTGGTTTCGTCGTGGCCAACTCCGACGCGCTCGCCGCCGCCGAGACCGAACTCGAGCGATCCGGCCTCACCGTGCACCGGGGCTCGGCCGCCGAGGCCAGGTCCCGGCGGGTGCGTGAGTTCATCGCCTTCGACGACCCGTTCGGTAACCGGCTGGAGCTGGTGAACCAGCAGGAGACCGTGGGCAGGCCGGTGACCTTCAGCCGGAGCGCCGGCATCACCGAGTTCGGCCACCTGTGCCTGGACGCGCCCGACGTGCACGAGGCCTACCGGTTCTGGAGCACGCGGTTCAACGCCCGGGTGTCGGACTGGCTGGGGGATGCCGCCTGCCTGATGCGGATCGATCCCGTGCACCACAAGCTCGCCGTTTTCCGCGGTGACGAGCCGGGGTTGTGCCACATGAACTTCCAGGTGGAAACCCTCGACGACGTGTTCAGGAACTGGCACTTCCTGGTCGAGCATGACGTCGAGATCGAGATGGGCCCGGGGCGGCACCCGCAGTCGGGCGCGGTCTTCCTGTACTTCCTTGGCCCGGAGGGGTTCACCTACGAGTACTCCTTCGGCGTGCGCCGGATCACCGACGACGCGGCCTGGGTGCCGCGCACCTTCGATCCGGCCGAACCAGGCTCGATCGATATGTGGCTCGGCCCCACCACCCGTCCGGTCACCCAGCCTCAGGTCAGGCCCGCGAAGATCGCGGCCTCCTGACCGGGGAACCAACCACCTGGACGTCCCTCAGCCCAGGCCAGCCGCCTGCACGAACGCGCGGGCGATGACCCCGTACCCGGCCGTGTTGGCGTGCTGGTTGGGCCCGCGGGGCGGGGCCGTGCACGCCCACGTCCACCGGCACAGGAGGGCGACGTTCCGCGGCACCTGGCCGAGCCCGGGCACCGTCACCTGATCTCCGAAGTCCCCGGTATCAAAGGCGCCGAACACGTTCGCGACCCGGGCGCCGTAGCGGGCGTAGACATGTTCGAGCAGTTCGTTGTAGCCAGCGTCCAGCCGCGCGCTGAGCCGGGCTATGGCCTGACCAGATGAGCCATCACGCCATTGCGCCAGGGCGGGCAGGTAGTAGCTCATCCCGACCATGCGGACGTCCGGGCCGGCCGCCGTCCGAAGGCGCCCCATGATCGTGGCCAGGTGGCTGACGGCGCCTGGCGTGTCGGTGACGAAACAGGCGAGGACCTTGAGGAGATTGGTCTGGCTGCCGCAGTCCTCCAGGTCGTTGGCGCCGATGTCATCGGTGACCAGGAACACGTGGCCGCGGTGGGCGCGCAGGAAGGCGACGGCGGCGGCCAGCTGGGAACCGCCCGGGTACGGGCAGATCCCGCCGTTGATCATCGTGCTGGTCGTCTCGCCCGGACAGCCGAGCTTGACCAGCCGCAGTCCGGGATGACGAGGCAGCAGCGCCGCGTATACCTGATCGGGATAGCCCTGCCTGGTCTCGACGCTGGCCCCCGCCGCGTTGGGCTGGACTCCCTGCGAGAGCGAGTCGCCCAGGGCCAGGTAGTAACTGGCCGGGACCGGTCTGGCCGGAGCGCCGGCGGACGTGGCCGACCCAGAGCATGAGGTCAAAGCCGCCGCCGCCACAGCGGCGGCGAGCGCGACGCGGACGGGACCCTTCATCATTTCCGTGACCGACTATAGACCGCGGCCGGCGCCGCCTTCGCCCGCGGCTGATGCTGCCCCGGGTGAGGATCTAGCTCGCCCCGGTGAGCCGCAGTGCCGCGGGCGGCTGGCGGTCGATGAGCGCCACCGCGTGCGGCACCGCGACCGGCTCGTAGTCCGGCGCGCAGTCGGTCAGCACCCGCAGCGCCGTGCGGGCCAGGTGGTGGGCCATTCCGGTGAGCGCGCCCTGCTCGTCGTCCGCGATCAGCGCCTCCAGGATCGCGGCGTGCTCCACGTCGCCGGCGGCCTGCCAGCTGTTCGGCTCGGACAGCTGGTAGATGCGGATGTAGCGGGTGGTGCGGTCGGCGAAGGCCCGCAGCTGCCGCTGCATCGCCTCGCCCGCGGCCGCGCTGCAGATCCGGTGATAGTCGGCGTGCGCGGCGAACCAGGCGTCGAAGTCTCCGCTCTTGGCCGCCCGCCGCATCGCGGTCAGCATCTGCCTGGCCTCGGCGCGCGCCTTGGTCCCGAAGTGCCCGATGGTCATCGACAGGGCCAGCGTCTCCAGCAGGATCCGGCTGGCGTAGACGTCGTCAAGCTCGGCCGGGTCAAGGCCCGCGACCCGGGTCCGCTGGTTCGGCTCGATCTCGACCAGGCCCTCTTCCTGCAGCATCCGCAGCACCTCCCGGAGCGGGGTGCGGCTGATGCCAAGCTGGGCCGCCAGGCTCACCTGGGATAGCTTGGTACCGGGCCGCAGCGTCCCGTCCAGGATGCATTCCCGCAGGTAAGCGTGGAGGTAGGGGATCGCCTGCCGGGTTTCGGGCAGATCGACCTTGCGGATGTCGGGTATCTGCACGACACGAGGCATGGGCAGCATTCTCCCTGATCTGGCGGCAGCCGCGCGGCAATGACACCACCTGATGCGCAACTGCATACAGTTTACGCTGCACGCCGCCCGAGCACGACCCCGCCCGACCCCGCCCGCCCGCGGCCGGATCGGCGAGCGTGCGAGGGGCTACCGCCGCACCGGCTAACTGCATACAGTTTAAGTGACAGAAAGTCTTGAACCCGATCTCTAAACTGCATACAGTTTAGACGTGAGCGGCAGCGGCCGGCGATAGGAGATGGCGATGGACCGAGTTGGCATCATCGGTCTCGGCAAGATGGGGCTGCCGATAGCCAAGAACTTGATGGAGCGCGGCTTTACCGTCACCGGCTACCGCCGCAGTGGCTCACCCGAGCTGGCGCAGGCCGGCGGCACCGTGGCCCTCAGCGCGGCGCAGGTCGCGGCCGAGGCCGACGTGCTGCTGTCGATCCTGCCCAGTGTGCGCGAGGTCGAGGACGTCATCAGCGGGCCGGCCGGCACCCTCGGCACGCTGCGCAGCGGCACCATCCACATCGAGATGAGCACCATCGACGTGGACCGCAAGGCCAAGCTGCGCGATGCGGTCGTCGCCCGGGGCGGTGACCTGCTCGACTGCCCGATCAGCGGCAGCCCGGGCATGGTCGGGCCCCGGCTGTCCACCACGTTCGCCTCCGGCGACCCGGTCAGCGTCAGCGCGGTCAGCGCGGTGCTCGACGCCATCTCGGGTCCGTGGGTCTATACCGGCCCGTTCGGCACAGGCGCCCGGATGAAGTACATCGCCAACCTGCTCCTCGCGGTGCATACGGTCGCGGCCGCCGAGGCGATGGCGCTGGCCAGAAGCAGCGGCCTGGATCTCGAACTGGTCCAGAAGACGCTGGACAACTCCATCGCCAGCTCCGCGATCTGGCGGCAGCGCGGTCCCATGATGGCCGAACGCGCCTGGTCTCCCGCACCGGGCCCGATCCATACCCTGCAGCCCATCCTGGAGCAGATCGAGGCGCACGCCGCCCAGGCCGGCGTGTCCGCCCCGGTGTTCGCCGCGGCCAAGGAGGCCTTCGACAAGGCGATCGCCGACGGCTGGGGCCACCTGGACATCGCCAGCATCCACGATCAGGTATCCGGCGTTTCCGCCCTGGAGGAGTCACCATGACCTGGTCGCTGGCCACCTACACCGCCGAGGGCAACACCGGCCTCGGCGCGCTCCGCGAGGACGGCACGCTCGTCGTGCCGACCGAGCTCAAGCGCTGGGCCAGCGGGTTCGAGCTCATCTGCGACTGGCAGGCGGCCGAGGCCGTGCTCCGCACGCTCGAGGTGGAGGCCGCGCCCCCGGTAGACTACGACCACTTGCTGCCGCCGCTACGGTGGCCGCGCAAGGTGATCTGCGCCGGCGTCAACTACCGCAAGCACATGCGGGAAATGGGCGGCGAGATCCCGGCCCAGGGCTGGCGCCCGTTCTTCTTCCTCAAGGCGCCCACCACCTCGGTAATCGGCCCCAGGGACCCGATCGTGATCCGGCACGCGGACCGGGCCAGGTACGACTGGGAAGCCGAACTGGCCGTCGTCATCGGGATCAAGGGCAAGGACATTACGGCCGAACGGGCCCTGGCTCACGTAGCCGGCTACTGCGTGTCCAACGACGTGACCGCCCGCGGCTATCACAAACGGGAGGTCGTCCCGGCCGACGCGTTCAGCTACGACTGGTTCGCGGCCAAGTCGATGGAAGGCTCGCTGCCGCTCGGGCCGGGCATCACGCCCGCGTTCTGCGTGCCCGATCCGCAGGACCTGCGGCTGCGGCTGTGGGTGAACGGCGAGTTGCAGCAGGACGAGTCCACCGCGGACATGGTCTGCTCGGTGGCCAGCGAGGTCGTCACGCTCGAGCCGGGCGACATCATCGCCACCGGCACGCCGTCAGGCGTGGGCGCGGGCCGGGGCCTGTACCTGCGCGGGGGAGACGTGGTCCGGGTCAGCATCGACGGCCTGGGAGCCCTGGAGAACACCGTGATCGAGTCAGCGGAGGAAACCTCATGATCTTCGTTAGCCACCAACTGCCCGTCAACGTGCCCGGCGAGCCGCGCCTGGACCGCGGTGCCGTCTGGGACGGCCTGGTGCTCAAGGCCGACAACGCGTTGCCGTTCGTCCCCAGCATGACGTTCTGCGAAGTCACGCAGCGGCACAGCGACACCGTCTTCGACCGCGACATCGATTTCCGCGGCGCCCGCTTCACCGAGCGGATCACCCTGGAAGAGCCGCACCGGGTGACCTTCACCCGCATCGCCGGGCCGGTGCTCGGCACCATCGCGAACGAGATCGAGGGTCCCGACGACGACCTGGCGCTCCGTTTCAGCTTCGCCCTGGTCGTGCTGGGCGTGGAGGGCGGATCCGCCGCCGAGCAGGAGTACGCCGA
>JBEKGC010000003.1:0-48528 GCA_050013055.1 Streptosporangiaceae bacterium | reverse complement strand
CGCCAGTTGGCTGGCCTGGCGGTGGCTGAGCAGGACCGGGTGCTGACCGGGGTGGTCCGTGAGCATGCCGCTGCGGTGCTGGGGCATGCCTCGGCTGCGGCGGTTGAGCCGGGCCGTGCGTTCACTGAGCTGGGGTTCGACTCCCTCGCTGCGGTGGAGCTGCGGAACCGGCTGGCGACGGTGACCGCGCTGACGCTGCCCGCGACGCTGGTCTTTGACTATCCGACTCCGGTGGCGCTGGCCGGATACCTGCGGGCAGAGCTGGCCGAGGGTGGGGTATCGGCGGCGGTGGCGGTGCCAGCGGTGGTGGTGCCGGTGGTGGCGGGGGAGCCGATTGCGATTGTGGGGATGGGGTGCCGGTTCCCGGGCGGGGTGGGGGGTCCGGAGGACCTGTGGGAGCTGGTCGCGTCGGGTGGCGATGCGATCGGGCCGTTCCCGTCTGACCGGGGCTGGGAGGCCGGTGAGGGGGACACGTACGCGCGGGTGGGCGGGTTCGTGGCGGGGGTGGCGGGGTTTGATCCGGGGTTCTTCGGGATCAGCCCGCGGGAGGCGCTGGCGATGGATCCGCAGCAGCGGCTGCTGCTGGAGGTGTGCTGGGAGGGGCTGGAGCGGGCCGGGATCAGCCCGGCGGGGTTGCGGGGGTCGCGGACCGGGGTGTTCGCGGGGGCGTGGTCATCGCGGTATGAACGGCTGCTGGAGGCCGAGCCGGCCGCGGAGGCGTTCGGGATGACGGGGACGCTGACCAGCGTGATCTCCGGGCGGGTGTCGTATGTGCTGGGCCTGGAGGGCCCGGCGGTGACGGTGGACACGGTGTGCTCCTCGGCGCTGGTGGCGATGCACCTGGCGTGCGGGGCGCTGCGGGCCGGGGAGTGCGACCTGGCCCTGGCCGGGGGAGTCACGGTGATGGCCAGCCCCGCGGTGTTCGGTGAGTTTGACCGGCAGGGCGGGCTGGCCGGGGACGGGCGGTGTAAGGCGTACGGGGCGGGCGCGGACGGGACCGGCTGGTCCGAGGGCGCGGGGGTGGTGGTGCTGGAGCCGCTGTCGGCGGCGCGGGCGAACGGGCACCGGGTGCTGGCGGTGATCGCGGGCAGTGCGGTGAATCAGGACGGGGCCTCGAACGGGCTGACGGCGCCGAACGGGCCGTCGCAGCAGCGGGTGATCCGGGCGGCGCTGGCGTCGGCGGGTTTGTCGCCGGGTGATGTAGATGCGGTGGAGGGGCACGGGACCGGGACCGAGCTGGGGGACCCGATCGAGGCGCAGGCGCTGATCGCGACGTACGGGCAGGGCCGGCCGGAGGGCCGGCCGGCGTGGCTGGGGTCGGTGAAGTCGAATATCGGTCATAGCCAGGCGGCGGCGGGTGCGGCTGGGGTGATCAAGATGGTGCAGGCCCTGCGGCATGAGCAGCTGCCGGCCACGTTGCACGCGGCCGAGCCGTCGCCGCATGTGGACTGGGCGGCGGGGGAGGTGCGGCTGCTGGCTGAGCCGGTGCCGTGGCCCGCGGGGGAGCGGGTGCGGCGGGCCGGGGTCTCCTCGTTCGGGATCAGCGGGACCAACGCGCACCTGATCGTGGAGGAAGCCCCCGCCCAGGCCGGCGACGACGCCGGCGACGACGCGGGCGCGGGCAGCGGTCAGGGACCGGGGGAGGCCGGGGAGCTGAAGGTGCTGGCGGGTGCGGGTGCGGGTGCGTGGGTGGTGTCAGGGCAGTCGGCGGACGGGCTGGCGGGTCAGGCGGGGCGGCTGGCGGGCTGGGTGGCCGCGCGGCCGGGGCTGGACCCCGCTGACGTGGGATGGTCGCTGGTGCGGACCCGGCCGGCGTTCGGGCACCGGGCCGTGATCACCGGCCGGGACCGGGAGGAGCTGATCGCGGGGCTGGGCGCGGTGGCGGCGGGCCGGCCGGCCGGCAACGTGATCTCCGGGATAGTCCCGGCCGGGGGGACCGGGAAGACGGTGTTCGTGTTCGCGGGACACGGGGCGCAGTGGGCCGGGATGGGCCGGGACCTGGCGCAGGACTGCCCGGTGTTCGCGGCGCGGCTGGCGGAGTGCGCGGCGGCGCTGGCCCCGCACGTGAGCTGGAACCTGCTCGATGTGGTGAACCAGGCGGCGGGGGCGCCCGGGCTGGAGGCCGAGGACGTGCTGCAGCCGATGCTGTGGGCAGTGTCGGTCGCGCTGGCTGAGGTGTGGCAGGCAGCCGGGGTGACCCCGGACGCGGTGGCGGGTCACTCCCAGGGGGAGATCGCCGCGGCGACGGTGGCCGGGATCCTGTCGGTGCAGGACGCCGCGCTGGTGATCGCGGCCCGCGGGCGGGTGCTGGCCGGGTTGGGCGGGCACGGCGGGATGCTGTCGGTCGCCGCCCCCGCCCGTGAGGCGGGCCAGGTACTGGCCGCCAGCGGCGGGCAGGTATCAGTCGCGGCGGTCAACAGCCCGGCGGCCACGGTGGTGGCCGGGGACCTGGACGCCCTGGCCTGGTTCGCCGGGGAGTGTGACCGGCGGGGGTGGCGGACCCGGCCGGTGCCGATCGGGTACGCCGCGCACAGTCCGCAGGTCGAGGCGGCGGAACAGGAGCTGACCGCGGCGCTGGCCACGGTCCGGCCGGGCCCGGGCCGGGTCGCGATGATCTCGGCGATGACCGGGGAGCCGGTGCAGGGCCCGGACCTGGATGCCGGGTACTGGTACGCGAGCTTGCGCGCCCCGGTCCAGTTCGCCCGGGCGGTCACCACTTTGGCCGGGGCGGGGCACGGGGTGTTTATCGAGGTGTCTCCGCATCCGGTGCTGGCGGCGGCGGTCACCCAGACCCTGGACCAGGACGGGGGCGGAGACGGCCCGGTGGTGTCCGGGACGCTGCGCCGCGGTGATGGCGGCGCGGCGCGGCTGCTGGCATCGCTGGCCCGGGCCCATGTCCAGGGTACGAGCGTGGACTGGGCCGCGGTCCTGGGCGGCGGCACCGCCGTGGAGCTGCCGACCTATGCGTTCCAGCGGGAGCGGTTCTGGCCGCGGCCGGTCCCGGCCGGGGCGGGGGATGTGACGGCGGCGGGGCTGGGTGCGGTCAGCCATCCGCTGCTGGGCGCGGCGGTGCAGGTGGCGGGCGGGGATCAGCTGGTGCTGACCGGGCGGGTCTCGGCCGCGGCGCAGTCGTGGCTGGCCGACCACGTGGTGGGCGGAGTTGTCCTGGTGCCGGGGACGGCGCTGCTGGAGCTGGCCATCCGGGCCGGGGACGCCGCCGGATGCGGCCAGGTCACCGAGCTGGCGCTGCAGGCCCCCCTGGTGCTGCCCGCCGACGGCACAGTCCAGGTCCAGGTCGTCGTGGGCGGTGCCCAGGAGGCGGACGCCCGGCCTGTCGAAGTATTCAGCCGCCCGGACGGACCCGGCCAGGATGGGGACGGCCCGTGGACCTGCCACGCCCGCGGCCTGCTGGCCCCCGCCGGGCAGGCGGCCGCGCAGGCCCAGGCCGCGGACACCGCCGGGGAACTGGCGGCGTGGCCGCCGGCTGGCGCGGTCCCGGTCGATACCAGTGGCTGGTATGAGCAGCTGGCCGGGGCCGGGCTGGAGTACGGGCCGGCGTTCCGGGGGCTGCGGGCAGCGTGGCGGCGCGGCGATGAGGTGTTCGCCGAGGTGGTGCTGCCCGAGGCAGCCGGGGATGCGGCCGGGTTCGGGCTGCACCCGGCGCTGCTGGACGCCGTGCTGCACGCGTCCCCGCTGACCGGGGTCGGCCAGGCCGGCGCCGCCCACCCCGGCGACGGGATGCTGGTGCCGTTCGCGTGGTCCGGGGTGGTGCTGCACGCGGCCGGGGCCGGGGTGCTGCACGCCCGGCTGCGCAGGAGCCAGGGCCGGACGCTGAGCGTGGAGGCCGCTGACAGCAGCGGGCGGCCGGTCATCACCGTACGAGGTCTGGCGCTGCGGCCGGTGACCGCCGCCCAGCTGCAGCCCTCCCGCGACCTGGCCGGGCAGGGACTGTTCAGCGTCGACTGGATTCCGGTGCCGGCCGGCCCGGTGACCGGGACATGGGCGGTGGCTGGCCCGGACCCGTACCAGGCGGCGGCCGGGCTGGCCGCGGCCGGGCTGCCGGTCAGCAGCTATCCGGACCTGGCGGCGCTGGCCGCCGCGATCACCGGCGGTGCCCCGCTCCCGGACCTGATCGCCATCACCGCCGCCGACCCGGCCCACACAGGAGATCCGGCCCGCACAGGAGATCTGGCCGGCGCGGGAGAAGAGACAGGAGACAACGCGCAGGTGCTGGCCGGGCAGGTGCTCACCGGCGTGCAGGAGTGGCTGGCCGGTCCGGTGGCGGGGGCGCGGCTGGTGGTGCTGACCCGGGATGCGGTGCCGGCTAGGCCCGGGGATCTGGTCGGCGGGCTGGCCGGGGCGGCGGTATGGGGACTGGCCCGCTCGGTCCAGGCCGAGAACCCAGGCCGGGTCATCCTGGCCGACCTCCCCGCCCGGGACCCGGCCGGGGAAGGACCGGTCCTGCTGGCGGCGGCGGCCGGGACCGGGGAACCGGAGGTGGCCATCCGGGACGGTCAGGTGTACGGGCGGCGGCTGGCCCGTCCGGCGCGGGCGCTGCCGGTCCCGGCCGGGACCGAACCCTGGCGGCTGGCGGCGGCCGGTAGCGGCACCCTGGAGGGGCTGGCGCTGGTGCCGTGCCCGGAGGCGGCTGTCCCGCTGGCGGCCGGGCAGGTCCGGGTGGCGGTCCGGGCGGCTGGCCTGAATTTCCGTGATGTGCTGATCAGCCTGGGCATGTATCCCGGTGAGGGCATCCTCGGCAGTGAGATCGCCGGGATCGTGACCGGGACCGGCCCGGGAGTGTCCGGGCTGGCACCGGGGGACCGGGTGCTGGGCATGGCCGATGGCGGGTTCGGCCCGGTCGCGGTCACCGATGCGCGGCTGCTGGTGCCTATCCCGGCGGGCTGGTCGTTCGCGACCGCGGCGGCGATCCCTGTCACCTTCCTGACCGCCTGGTACGGCCTGCGTGACCTGGGCGGGGCCCGGCCCGGGCAGCGGCTGCTTGTGCACGCCGCGACCGGCGGTGTCGGCATGGCGGCGGTGAGCATTGCCCGGTACCTGGGCCTGGAGGTGTTCGGTACGGCCAGCGCGGGCAAGCACCACATCCTGTCCGCCCTGGGCCTGGACCAGGACCATATCGGGTCCTCCCGGGACGGGTCGTTCGCGACCCGGTTCGCGGCGGTTACCGCCGGGGCGGGCATGGACATCGTGCTGAACGCTTTGGCGGGGGAGCTGACGGATGCGTCGCTGGGGCTGCTGCCGCGGGGCGGGGTGTTCGTGGAGATGGGCAAGACCGACCGCCGTGACCCGGACCGGGTGGCTGCTGATCACCCCGGAGTCCGGTACCGGGCGTTCGACGTGGCCGAGGCAGGCCCGGCCCGGCTGGGGGAGATCCTGGCCGAGGTGATCGGGCTGCTAGCCGCTGGGACCCTGGCGCTGCCGCCGGTGATGGCCTGGGATGTGCGGCAGGCTCCGGACGCGTTCCGGTACATGTCTCAGGCCCGCCACACCGGCAAGATCGTCCTGACCATCCCCGCCGCCCAGCACGCCCAGCCGGGGCAGCCGGCCGGGGCGGTGCTGGTGACCGGAGGAACCGGGACACTGGGCGCGCTGACCGCCCGGCATCTGGTCGCGACCGGGCGCGCCGGGGTGTGCGTGCTGGTCTCGCGGTCCGGCCCGGCCGCCCCCGGGGCAGCGGGGCTGGCCGCGGACCTGGCCCGGGCTGGAGCCGGGGTCCGGGTGCTGGCCGGTGACGTGGCTGACCCGGCGCAAGCCGCCACCCTCGCCGCGGTCGCGGCCAGCGGCGGCCGGCTGTCAGCGGTGATCCACGCGGCCGGGGTGGTCGATGACGCCACGATCGCCACGATGACTGCTGCGCAGGTCCGGGCGGTGATGGCGCCGAAGGCGGCGGCGGCCTGGCAGCTGCACCTGGCCACCAGGGACGCCGACCTGGACGGGTTCGTGCTGTTCTCCTCGGCGGCGTCGGTGCTGGGCGGGCCGGGGCAGGGGAACTACGCGGCGGCGAACGCGTTCCTGGACGGGCTGGCTGCCCACCGGCGGGCGGCCGGGTTGCCGGCCCAGTCGCTGGCCTGGGGACTATGGGAACTCGAGAGCGCGATCACGGCCGGGCTGGGTGAGTCCGGGCGGGCCAGGATCACCCGGTCCGGGATGACCGCCCTAACCTCCGCCCAGGGCCTGGCCCTGCTCGACGCCGCCTCCGGCTGCCCCCAGCCCCTGCTCCTCGCCGCCCGCCTCGACTTGGACCGCCTACGCACCCAGGCCAGCGCCCTGCCCCCGCTATGGCGTGCCCTGGTCGGCGCGCAGCCCCGCCCGGAGGCCAGCAGTGCCGCCTCCGGCGGCGGGCTGCAGCGCCAGCTGGCTGCCCTGCCCCCCGCCGGGCAGGACCGGGTCCTGACCGGGGTGGTCCGCGACCATGTCGCCGCGGTGCTTGGCCATCCTGACCCGGACGCGGTCGAACCCGGCCGTGCCTTCACCGAGCTGGGGTTTGACTCCCTCACCGCGGTCGAGCTGCGGAACCGGCTGATGACCGTCACCGGGCTCACCCTGCCCGCCACCCTCACCTTCGACTACCCCACCCCCGTCGCGCTGGCCGCCCACCTGCGCGGCCAGCTATGTCCTAGCCAGACAGCGCTCCCCGGCCCCGCCGTCGCGGCAGCAGCCATCGCCACGGTGGCTGACCCGGTGGTGATCGTGGGGATGGGCTGCCGGTTCCCGGGCGGGGTAGCCAGCCCGGAGGACCTGTGGCAGCTGATGGCGGCGGGTGCTGACGCGATCGGCGGGCTCCCCGCCGGCCGGGGGTGGGATACCGCGATCGGCTCGGATCGGCCTGCGTATGTGCAGGCGGGCGGGTTCGTGGCCGAGGCGGGTGATTTCGATCCCGGCTTTTTCGGGATCAGCCCGCGGGAGGCGCTGACGATGGACCCGCAGCAGCGGCTGCTGCTTGAGGTGTGCTGGGAGGCACTGGAGCGGGCCGGAATTGACCCCGCCACCTTGCGCGGCACACCGGTCGGCGTCTTCGCGGGGTCGTGGCAGCAGAAGTACGGCGACATCCTGCTCGACGGGGCCGATGCCGTTTCGGGATACATGCCGACGAGCGACGCGGGAAGCGTGATCTCCGGCCGGGTGGCCTACACCTTCGGCCTGGAGGGCCCGGCGGTGACGGTGGACACGGCGTGCTCGTCCTCGCTGGTGGCGATGCACCTGGCCGGCCAGGCGCTGCGGGCCGGAGAGTGCACATTGGCCTTGGCGGGCGGGGTGACCGTGCTGGCGAAGCCGGGAGCGTTCGCGCTCGGCGACCAGCTAGGACTGGCGCATGATGGCCGGTGCAAAGCGTTCTCCTCCACCGCCGACGGCATGGGCATGGCCGAGGGCGTCGGGATGGTCGTGCTGGAACGGCTGTCCGACGCCAGACGACACGGGCATCCGGTGCTGGCCGTGGTGCGCGGCAGCGCGATGAACCAGGACGGGGCCTCCAACGGGCTGACCGCCCCCAACGGTCCCTCCCAGCAGCGGGTGATCCGGGCCGCCCTGGCGAATGCCCAGCTGGATGCCGATCAGATCGATGTGATCGAGGCACACGGGACAGGGACCACGCTGGGCGACCCGATCGAGGCGCAGGCGCTGATCGCCGCCTACGGCCAGAACCGGCCGGAGGGGCAGCCCGTGTGGCTCGGATCGATCAAGTCCAACATCGGGCACTCCATGGCGGCGGCCGGAGTCGCGGGCGTGATGAAGATGGTGCTGGCCCTCCAGCACCAGATCGTTCCGCGTACGCTGCACGCGGATGAGCCGTCGCCTCATGTGGACTGGTCCGCCGGGCAGGTCAGGCTGCTGACCGAACCGGTTGACTGGCCCGCCAGCGGGCGACCCAGGCGAGCCGGCGTGTCCTCGTTCGGGATGAGCGGCACCAACGTCCACACCATTCTCGAAGAACCCCCCGTTGCCGATGCCAGCGCCAGCGCCGACGTCGGTGACGGGGCCTGGCCCGGGGTGGTCAAGGCCGCGCCGTTGACCACAGCCGAGATCGTGCCGTGGATGGTATCGGGGCGGACACTCGAGGCGCTGCGCGCCCAAGCCGACCGGCTGCGTGCGTACGTGCTGGCTCGCCCCGACCTGAACACGGTGGACGTGGGATGGTCGCTAGCGGCCACTCGAGCGACGTTCGGTCACCGAGCCGTGATCATGGGCAGCGACCGGCAGGAACTGCTGGCGGGGCTGACCGCGCTGGCCGTGGGCGATACCGCGCCAGGGCTGGTCACCGGCATGGCCCGGGTCGGCAGTCGCAGCGACGATCGCGTCGTTTTCGTTTTCCCAGGTCACGGCGCGCAGTGGGTCGGGATGGGCCGCGACCTGGCCGACGCGAGCCCGGTGTTCGCTGCGCGGCTCGCCGAATGCGGGCGGGCCCTGGCCTCGCACGTGGACTGGGATCTGGAACAGGTAATCGCCGGAGCGCCCGGCGCACCGGGATTGGACGGGGCGGACGTCGTTCAGCCGGTGCAGTGGGCGGTCATGGTTTCCCTCGCGTCGCTCTGGCAGGCCGCGGGGATAGTCCCGGATGCGGTTATCGGTCACAGTCAGGGCGAAATCGCGGCGGCGTGCGTGGCCGGCATCTTGTCGCTGGAGGATGCGGCCAAAGTGGTGGCGCTCCGCAGCCGGGCCCTGGCCGGCCTGGCAGGCCAGGGCGGCATGATCTCTGTCCTCATGCCCGCCGCGGAGGTCGCTGACCTCCTCACCCCCTGGGGCGGCCGGCTGTCGGTAGCGGCCATCAACGGGCCGGCCGCAACGGTTGTCGCCGGTGAACCGGCGGCACTGACCGAGTTCGAGGCAGAGCTGTCGGCTCGGCGGGTGCCGCGCTGGCGCGTGCCCGAGCAGGACTTCGTCGCCCATTCGAGCCAAGTGGAGGAGCTGGCCGAACCGATACGAGCGGCCCTGTCAGACCTGCGGCCCGGCCCGGCTGAGGTTCCCTTCTTGTCCACGGTCACCTGTGAGTGGGCGGCCGGCCCGGACCTCGATGCCGGGTACTGGTTCGCCAACATGCGCCAGACGGTGCGGTTCGCCCAGTCAATACAGGCCCTGGCGGGATCAGGGCGGCACACCTTCATCGAGGTTTCTCCGCATCCGGTCCTCATCGGCGCGATTCAGGAGATCTTCGAGGAGATCGGCGCGGATCGCCCGGCGATCGCCGGCACCCTGTACCGCGACGACGGCGGCGCGCGAAGGTTCCTGTCTCACCTGGCCGAAATCTTCGTGACGGGCCGCGCGGTCGACTGGGCCCGGATGCTGGATGAGGCCGGAGGCCATCGGGTGGACCTGCCGACATACGCTTTCCAGCACAAGTGGTACTGGCCGAAGCCGTCGGGACGCGCTGGAGATGTCACGTCGGCTGGCCTCGGTTCCGTCGGCCATCCGCTGCTGGGCGCGGCGGTAGAAGTCGCCGAAGGCGAGGGGCTGCTGCTTACCGGCCGGCTGTCGCTACAGACCCATCCATGGCTCGCCGACCATGACATCGGCGGCGTGGTGATACTGCCAGGCACGGCGTACATGGAGCTCGCGATCCAGGCTGGGGGCAAGGCCGGGTGCGGCCGGATCGCCGGCCTGACCCTGAAGACCCCGCTAGTACTGACGGAACGGCATCCGGTCCAGATTCAGGTCATAGTGGCCGCCGCGGACGGATACGGCGTGCGCGCGATCACGATCTATTCGCGTCGCGAAGACGAGGAAACCGAGGTGCCGTGGACGCTCCACGCCAGTGGGCTGCTGACCTCGGCGGGAGAGCCGGGGGCAGCCCTTGAATCAGCGGATGATCTCCGCGAATGGCCGCCGGAAGGATCCAGCCCGCTGGCGGTCGACGGCCTGTATGACCGTTTCGCCGCTAGCGGACGCCGGTACGGGCCCGCATTCCGGTGCCTGAGGGCGGCCTGGCGGCGTGGCGAGGACATTTTCGCGGAGGTAGCGCTGCCCGCGGATATCGCGGCCGACGCGGATGCGTTCGGACTGCATCCGGCCCTGCTCGATGCCGTCATGCACGCCGCTGGCCTGGCCGATTGGGCTGAGGCCGCCGGAGATGCCGCGCCGGGGACCGGCGAGGTGCAGGTGCTATCCGGGTGGACGGGAGTCTTGCTGCAGGCCGTCGGTGCCGCCGTGCTGCGGGTGCGGCTTTCGCCGGGCACGGCCAGCATATCGCTGGCCGCCGCCGACGTTACCGGCGCTCCCGTCATAACGGCGGAGTCCGTGGCGTTCCGCCCGATGTCCGCGGGCGAGCTGAAGACAGCCCGTGGCGGACCGCACAGCGCACTGTTCACAGAGGAATGGATCCCGGTTCCAGTCCCGGCCCGGGCCTCGGAACCAGGGGCGCGATGGGCGGTTACCGGACCTGATCCGCTGGGCCTGGCCGCCAGGCTGGTGGTCGCCGGCGAGGAGGCCCGGGTCTACGCTGACCTGGCCGAACTGGCGGAGGCCATGACCGCGGGCGCACCGGTTCCTGACGTGCTGCTCGCATCGGCCGGGTCAGCGATGGCGGCCGGGCCGCTCCAGGGCACGGGTACTGGCAGTCAGCCAGACGGGATGGGACCGGCGGCGCGTTCGGCGGTCGGCCAGGCACTGGCGCTGGTGCAGCAATGGGTCGCGGCGGACTGGCCGGCGCGGCTCGTCGTGGTGACCCAGGGGGCGGTCGCGACGGGGCTGGGAGAAACAGTCACGGACGTTGCGGGCGCGGCTGTGTGGGGACTGGTCCGGTGCGCGCAAGGTGAGAACCCAGGTCGGCTGGTGCTGGCCGACCTGGCTGCCGGTGACGACCTGGACGATGCTGGCGTCTTCGCGTCTTTTTCCGCGGCTCTGTCCGGTGATGAGCCGGAGCTGGCGATCCGGGCAGAGAAGGTGCTTGCGCGCCGGCTGGCGCGTCCGGTAGACGGGCTGGCGGCCCCCGATGAGACAGGGCCGTGGCAGCTGGCGGTCACCGACCGGCCGGGACCCGGGCTCGCGCTGGTGGCCTGTCCTCAGTTGGCCGGGCCGCTGGTGGCTGGGCAGGTGCGGGTGGCGGTCCGGGCGGCCGGGGTGACCGACCGGGACGTACTGACCGCCCGCGACCGCGGCCGCCGGGTGCTGGGCAGTGAGATCGCCGGGATAGTCCTGGAGACCGGACCCGGAGTGACGGGCCTGGCCGCCGGGGACCGGGTCCTAGGCCTGGCCGCTGGCGGGTTCGGGCCGGTGGCGGTGACCGATGCGCGGTTGCTGGTCCCGGTGCCGCGGGGCTGGTCGTTCGCGACGGCGGCAGCGGTACCCGCCGCGTTCACAGCGGCCTGGTATGCGCTGTCCGATCTGGCCAGCGCGAGGGCTGGGCAGAAGCTGCTGGTGCACGCGGCGGCGGGCGCAGCCGGGGAGGCCGCGGTTGCTATCGGCCGGTACCTGGGCCTGGAGGTATCCGGGACCACCGGCCCGGGCATGGATATCGTCCTGGACGCCACGGACGGGGAATCGTTCGCGATAGCCGGGCCGGGAGCGCCACGCCAGGTGGTTGATCTGGCCGATGTGAGCCCGGACCGGCTGGGCCAGATCCTGGCCCGGGTGGTGGGCCTGCTGGCCACCGGAAAGCTAGACAAGCTGCCGGTACGTGCCTGGGATGTGCGGCGGGCAGCGGAGGCGTTCGGGTTCATGAGCCAGGCCGGTGCGGCCGGCAAGGTCGTGCTGACCATCCCCCCGGATCCGGCCGCGCCGGCCCGTCGCGGGACCGTGCTGGTCACCGGCGGCACCGGACCACTCGGTCGCAAGGTGACCCGGCATATGATCGCCGTCCGCGGAGCGCGGCACATGCTGGTCACCAGCCGGTCGGGTCCGGGCGCGCCCGGCGCGGCCGCCCTGGCCGCGGAACTTGCCGCCCACGGCGCACGGGTGGAGATAGCCGCCTGTGACGCGGCCGATCGCGGCGCCTTGGCCGGACTGCTGGCCGGCATCCCGGCCAGTAAGCCGGTGACCACGGTCATTCACATGGCCGCGGTGATGGACGACGGCGTCATCGAGTCTTTGACGCAGGGACGCGTCGACGCGGTGATGCGGGCCAAGGCCGACGCCGCGTGGCATCTGCACGAGCTCACCCAGGATCTGGACCTCGAGGCGTTCGTCATGTTCTCGTCCGCGGTGGCAACCTTCGGGAGCCCAGGACAGGGCAACTACGCCGCGGCGAACGCGTTCCTTGACGCCCTGGCCCGTCACCGCCGTGCCGCCGGGTTGCCGGCCACGTCAATGGCCTGGGGACCGTGGGCCGGTGCCAGCACCATGGCCCGCAACCCGATGGTGGTCCCCCTGACCACCGCGGAGGGAATGCAACTGCTGGACCTGGGCCTGAGCCGGGACGAGGAATCCCTGGTCTCCATCAGGCTCAACCTGAAAGCGCTGCGCGCCCTCGCGCCTTCTGGCATGCTGCCTGCCGCGTTGCGCGGCTTGGCCGGCGGTCCGCTGCGGTCGGCGGTAAAGCCAGAGGGTAATGACGCTGAGGGCTTTGACCTGCGGGGACAGCTAGCACAGGCCAGCGAGGCGGAACAAGAGCGTCTGCTCGTCGATCTGGTGAGGAAAGAGACGGCCGCCGTGCTCGGGTATGAGTCACCCACGGACGTCGAGCTGGAGCTCAGCTTCCTGGAACAGGGGCTTGATTCGCTAGCCGCGGTCCAGCTCCGGCACAGGCTGGGCCCGATCACCGGGCTGCACCTGCCGGGCAGGGTGATATTCGACCACCCGACCCCAGCGGCGCTGGCGCGGCATCTGCGGACGGAGATGTCCGTACCCGGTGTCCAGCCCGGCCAGGGGCGTCCGCAGAATGGCTCGGGCCCCGAGCGCGATGATCGGCCGTCGAATACCCTGGGCCAGCTGCACGCGCAGGCGGTGCGGGCCGGGCGTGCGGACGAGATCATGGCGCTGATAACGGGCCTCGCCGAGTTCCGGCCGAAATTCTCAAGTCAGTCTGAGCTGGAGAAAGCGCCTGCTCTGGTGCCGATCTCCCGAGGGCCCGTCACGCCTGGGCTGATCTGTTTCCCATCATTTGTGGGCAGGTCGGGGCCGCAGGAATACATGCGATTTGCCGGGGAGTTCCGCGGGGTCCGCCGGCTGCTGGTGGCTCCTGCTCCGGGGTTCGCCGATGGCGAGCCGCTGGCTGCCACCATCGACGCGCTGGTGGGCGCGCACGCCGCGAATATCCAGAAGTGTGTTAATGGTGCGCCATTCGTTCTCGCGGGTCATTCTTCCGGGGCCGTGGTCGCGCACGCAGTAGCGACTCACCTGGAGGCTATTGGCACACCGCCTGCCGCAGTAGTGGTGATGGACCCGTATGCGCCGGAGAGAACGGATATTAACACGAAGTTTTCGGCCGCGGTAAATGACCGCATGCTGGCCGATATCGAGCAGCAGCAGGAGGAGGAGGAGGCATGGCTTTTCGCCACGGCGCATTACTTCTCGCTTGACTGGTCGTCCCTAAGCCGGACCGCCATACCGACGCTGCTGGTCCGCGCGCAGGAGCTTATCGGGGCGCGGCCGGGAGAAGACTGGGAAAGGCTTTCTTGGGCTTTTTCCACTCGCGTCACCGTAACGGATGTGCCGGGCGATCATTTCACGATGATGGCCGATCATGCGGAAACGACCGCGCGGGCTGTCAACGAGTGGCTCGCCGGGCTGGGGAAGGGAGATTCCTGATGACATCGGATACCACTAGCACGAGGGAGAAAATGATGGCCGAACGGCCCGTGGATCTCACCCGCGAACAGGATTTTATTAACGAGATTGTCGGTGACAAGCCTGAGGCCTGGGACCTGACCGGCCAGATTCCACTCGACCTGCTGCGCGAACTCGGCACACGAGGCGTCCTGTGTGCCGAGGTTCCAGCCGTTTACGGTGGCCTTGGCCTCGGCAGCCGGCAGAACGGTGAGCTCACCGCGCACGTGGGGAGCCTGTGCGGTTCCCTGCGCAGCATCGTGACGTCCCAGGGAATGGCGGCATGGGCGATCCAGCGGCTCGGCCGCCGTGACCAGAGGCAGGATTACCTGGCCGGCTTGACCAGCGGGCAGCTCGCGGCCGTTGCGTTCAGCGAGCCGGGAGCCGGCAGTGACCTGTCGGCCACGCAGACCAAGATCCTGCCCGATGGCGAATCGGTCATTCTCGATGGCCAGAAGATGTGGGTGACCGGCGCCCGCTACGCCGACCTGATCGTCGTCCTTGGCCGGTATAACGACGCCGCCGCTCTCGTGGTGGTGCCATCGTCCGCCGACGGCGTGCACGTCGAGCCGGTAACCGGTCCTCTGGGCTGCCGCGCGGCCGGGCATGCGCATGTCAGCCTGGACAGTGTCCGGCTCCCGGCGGCCAGTATGCTCGGCGGCGGCGGCCAGGCTATGTCGCTGCTGTTCACCGCGGCGTTGTCCTATGGCCGGATTTCTGTCGCCTGGGGCTGTGTCGGCATCACGCGTGCCTGCCTGAACGCGGCCACTACGCACGCCCGACAGCGGGAACAGTCAGGTAAGCCGCTCGCCCAGCATCAGCTCATCGCCCGCCATCTGGCCGGGCTCCTGGTCGCGGAGCGGGTCTCGACCCAGGTGT
Source organism: Streptosporangiaceae bacterium (assembly GCA_050013055.1). Lineage (GTDB taxonomy): Bacteria > Actinomycetota > Actinomycetes > Streptosporangiales > Streptosporangiaceae > Palsa-504. Next base: position 33,936 of record JBEKGC010000003.1, on the reverse strand, counting down.
GTGAACATGCCAGCCAGTGCTGGCAGTCGGCGTCCCCGGATATGGGCGTCGCAGCTGTGCTGGCTAAGCACGTCAGCGCCGGCCATGCCGCCCAGAGCGCCACCACGGCGGTCCAGGTGCTCGGATCAGCGGGCGCCAGGGACGGTCACGTGGTGGCGCGGGCGTACCGGGACGCGAAGCTCATGGAGATTATAGAAGGCAGCAATGAAATCTGCCAATTGATTCTCGCTCAGCACGCGCTGGCCGCAAATCGGCCCGGCATTGCCTGACCGCGCTTGCACGCTGGCTGTTTAACTGCTGAGGCTCCGCAGTTAAACAGGCAGTGGTATGGGTTTCGTAAATTATAGGCGCACGGCCGGTCCCGGCCGGTTAGTAAGGGAAACGGCATCGTAAAATGGCTAGTGAAGAAAAGCCCCGCAATTACCTGAAGCCGGCCCCCACCAATCTGCGGGCGACGACGCGGCAGCGTCGCCCGCGCGAGGCGCAGGAGCAGGTGGCGGTGGTGGGCATGGGCTGCCGCTTCCCCGGCGGAGTGGCCGGCCCTGAGGACTTGTGGGAGCTGGTGGCAGCTGGCACCGACGCGATCTCGGAGTTCCCGGCGGACCGGGGATGGGATCTGGCGGGGTTGTTTGATCCGGACCCGGATCATCCGGGGACGTCGTACGCCCGCAAAGGCGGGTTTGTGCATGAGGCAGGTGATTTCGATGCGGGGTTTTTCGGGATCAGCCCCCGGGAGGCGCTGGCGATGGACCCGCAGCAGAGGCTGCTGCTGGAGGTTGCCTGGGAGGCACTCGAGAGTGCCGGGATCGACCCGGCCACCTTGCCGGGCTCACGGACCGGAGTGTTCGCGGGTGCGACGCCGTCGGGATACGGGCTGGCGGGGGTGCCCGGGGAGCTAGAGGGTCAACTGTGGACGGGGACGACGCCGAGCGTGATCTCCGGGCGGGTGGCCTACGCGCTGGGGCTGGAGGGCCCGGCGGTGACCGTGGACACCTCCTGCTCGTCGGCGCTGGTGGCGCTGCACCTGGCGTGCCAGGCGCTGCGGGCCGGGGAGTGCGAGCTGGCGCTGGCGGGCGGGGTGACGGTGCTGGCGACGCCGGAGATATTCGTGCTGACGAGCCGGCAGCGGGCGCTGTCCGTGGACGGGCGGTGCAAGGCGTTCGCGGCGGCGGCGGACGGGACCGCCTGGTCTGAAGGCGCCGGGATGATCGTGCTGGAGCCAGTGGCGCGGGCGCGGGCACGGGGACACCGGGTGCTAGCGGTGATCCGGGGCAGCGCGGTGAACTCCGACGGGGCCTCGAACGGGCTGACCGCGCCGAACGGGGCGTCGCAGCAGCGGGTGATCCAGGCCGCGCTGGCGGCGGCGGGCTTGGACGCCAGCGCGGTGGATGCGGTGGAGGCGCATGGATCGGGGACGATGCTGGGGGATCCGATCGAGGCGCAGGCGCTGATCGCGGCGTACGGGCAGGGGCGGGAACGGCCGGTGTGGCTGGGGTCGGTGAAGTCGAATATCGGGCATACGCAGGCGGCGGCCGGGGTGGCCGGGCTGATCAAGATGGTGCTGGCGCTGCGGCATGAGGTGCTGCCAAGGACACTGCACGCGGAGGTGCCGTCCCCGCGCGTTAACTGGGATTCGGGGCAGGTGCGGCTGCTGACCGAGCCGGTCCCGTGGCCGGCGGACGGGCGGGTACGCAGGGCTGGAGTGTCCTCGTTCGGGATCAGCGGCACCAATGCGCATGTGATCGTGGAGGAACCACCCGCCGCGACGGGTCCGGGGATCGACTCGGGCGGTGCCAGCGGTCCGCTGGTGCCGGGGGTGAGCGTCTGGGCGCTATCAGGGCGGTCGGCGGACGGGCTGGCCGGCCAGGCGGCGCGGCTGGCCGGGTATGTGGCCGCACATCCAGGCCTGGACTTGGCCGATGCGGGGTTCTCGCTGGCGCGCCGTTCGGTGTTCGGGCACCGCGCCGTGGTGGTGGGTACCGGCCGGGAGCAGCTGGCGGACGGGCTGGCTGGGCTGGCCGCCGGGGAGCCGGGCGGGAACGTGGTGTCGGGGGTGATGCCGGTTCAGGGCGCGGGGAAGGTGGCGTTCGTATTCCCGGGGCAGGGCACGCAGTGGGCCGGGATGGGCCGGGAGCTGACCGCGGACTGCCCGGTGTTCGCGGCGCGGCTGGCCGAGTGCGCGGCGGCGCTGGCTCCGCACGTGAGCTGGGATCTCCTGGAGGTAATCAACCAGGCGGATGGTGCGCCAGGGCTGGACAGCGCCGCGGTGGCGCAGCCGGTGCTGTGGGCGGTCATGGTCTCGCTGGCTGCGGTCTGGCAGGCGGCGGGTGTTCAGCCGGATGCGGTGGTCGGGCATTCGCAGGGGGAGATCGCGGCGGCGACGGTGGCCGGGATCTTGACGGTGCAGGACGCGGCGCGGGTGGTGGCGGTGCGGGGCCGGCTGCTGGCGGGGCTGGAGGAGGACGGCGGGATGGTCTCGGTGGTGATGCCGGAAGCGGAGGTGCGGGAGCTGCTCAGCCAGCGGGATGGGCTGTCGGTGGCGGCCGTCAACGGCCCGGCGCAGGTGGTGGTGTCCGGGCCACGGGCGGCGCTGGCCGAACTGGGTGCAGTGCTGTCGGCGCGGCGGGTGATGCGCTGGCCGGTGCCGGATACCGGTTTTGTGGCGCATTCGGCGCGGGCCGAACAGCTGGCCGGGCCGCTGATGAGGGCGCTGGGCGGGATTGGGTCACGAGCCGGTCGGGTGCCTCTGCTGTCGACGGTGACCGGGGCGTGGGTGAAGGGCCCGGAGCTGGATGGCGGGTACTGGTATGCCAACGTGCGGCAGACGGTGCGGTTCGCCGCCGCGGTCGCGGATCTGGCGGGGCGAGGATACCGGACGTTTATCGAGGTGTCCCCGCATCCAGTGCTGGGGGCAGCGGTCGCGGACACGATCGCAGAAGCAGGGCTGGTGCCCGGCCCGGTGGTGGGCACGCTGCACCGCGATGGCAGCGGTGGGGTACAGGTGCTGACCGCGCTGGCCCAGGTGTTCACCGCTGGTGTCCCGGTGGACTGGGCCGCCGTCGTGGGTGATGGCCGCCGGGTGGAGCTGCCGACGTACGCGTTCCAGCGGCAGCGGTACTGGCTCACCCCCGATCGCGGCACTGCGGTGACCGAGGCCTGGCGCGATCAGGTCGGCTGCGTGTCGGTGGCCGCGGTGCCCGGCGCGGAGGGGACCGCGGGTGAGGCGGGGGAGCTGGCGCGGAAGCTGGCCGGCCGGTCGGCTGCCGAACAGGAGGAGCTGCTGACCAGGGTGATCCGGGCCGGGGCGGCCCGCGTACTTGGGCATGGCTCGGCCGACCAGGTCAGTCCCGAACGGCCGTTCAGCGAACTGGGGTTTACTTCCGTCACCGCGCTCGAGATGCGCTTGCACCTGGCCGCCGTCACAGGCTTGAACCTGCCCGCTACCTCGCTGTATGACTACCCGGCTCCGGATGTGCTGGCGGGCTACCTGCGTACCCGGCTGACGGGGGCGCAGCCCGCTTCGACCCCGGCCCCGGCCGCGGTCATGACCGGGGAACCGGTGGCGATCGTGGGGATGGGATGCCGGTTCCCGGGCGGGATTGCCAGCCCGGAGGACCTGTGGCAGCTGGTGGCGTCGGGTGCGGATGCGATCGGCGGGTTCCCGGTGGACCGGGGTTGGGATCTGGACGGGTTGTTCGACCCGGATCCGGATCACCCGGGGACCTCGTATGTGCGCAGTGGCGGGTTTGTCCATGACGCAGGTGATTTCGATGCGGGGTTTTTCTCGATCAGCCCGCGGGAGGCCCTGGCGATGGATCCGCAGCAGCGGCTGCTGCTGGAGACGTGCTGGGAGGCGCTGGAGCGAGCCGGGATCGACCCGCGGTCGCTGCGCGGCGGCCGGGCCGGGGTGTTCGTGGGCGGCTACTCCTCCGGGTACGCCCTGGGCGTGGCCGGGCAGGATGCCGCAGCGCTGGAAGGGCACCTGATCACCGGGAACGCGACCAGCGTGATCTCAGGGCGGGTGGCCTACGTGCTGGGGCTGGAAGGCCCGGCGGTGACGGTGGACACGGCGTGCTCGTCCTCGCTGGTGGCGATGCACCTGGCGTGCCAGGCACTGCGGGCTGGGGAGTGCGAGCTGGCGCTGGCAGGCGGGGTGACCATCCTGGCGACACCCGCTGACCTGGTGGGCTTCTCCCGGCAGCGGGGCCTGGCCGGTGATGGACGGTGCAAGGCGTTCTCAGCTGCTGCGGACGGGATGGGGATGGCGGAGGGCGCGGGCATGGTGGTGCTTGAGCCGTTGTCGCGGGCGCGGGCACGGGGGCACCGGGTGCTGGCGGTGATCCGCGGCAGCGCGGTGAACTCCGACGGCGCGTCGAACGGGCTGACCGCGCCGAATGGGCCGTCGCAGCAGCGGGTGATCCGGGCCGCCCTGGCCAGCGCCGGGCTGTCCGCGGATCAGGTGGATGCGGTGGAGGCGCACGGGACCGGCACCAAGTTGGGGGATCCGATTGAGGCGCAGGCGCTGATTGCGACGTACGGGCAGGGCCGGGTGCAGGGTCGGCCGGTGTGGCTGGGGTCTGTGAAGTCGAATATCGGGCATACGCAGGCCGCGGCGGGGGTGGCCGGGGTGATCAAGATGGTGCAGGCGCTGCGGCATCAGATGCTGCCCCAGACCTTGCACGTCGAGCAGCCTTCCCCGCATGTGGACTGGGACGCGGGGGACATCAAGCTGCTGACCGAGCCGGTCAGCTGGCCCGTCAGCGAGCGGCCGCGCCGGGCCGGAGTCTCCTCGTTCGGGATCAGCGGGACGAACGCGCACCTGATCCTCGAGCAGGCCCCGGCCGCGAACGACGGTGATACGGGTGGTCAGGACAGCAGTGAACCCCCGCCGCGGGTGCTGGCGGCGAGTGCGCGGCCGGTCCTGGCGGGGGAGTATGCGTGGCTGCTGTCGGCGCAGTCGGCGGCCGGGCTGGCGGGGCAGGCGAGGCGGCTGGCGGAGTTCGTGGCCGGGAGGCCGGACTTGGAACCCGGTGATGTGGGCTGGTCGCTGGCGGCGACACGGTCGGCGTTTGAGCACCGGGCGGTGGTGCTGGGGTCGGGCCGGGAAGAGCTGGTGGCGGGGCTGGGAGCGGTGGCGGCCGGGCAGACGAGCGGGAATGTCCTGTCGGGTGTTGCGGGGGACGCGGGCCGGGTCGGGTTTGTGTTCGCGGGGCAGGGGACGCAACGGGCGGGGATGGGGCGGGATCTGGCGGCGGCCTGTCCGGTGTTCGCGGCGGAGCTGAGGCGGGTGTGCGGGCTGCTGGAGGAGCGGCTGGGGGTGCCGGTGGCGGAGGTGGTGCTGGCCGGGGACGGGGATGCGGACGGGCGGACGGATCAGACGCTGTATGCGCAGGCGGGGTTGTTTGCGGTGGAGGTGGCGCTGGTCAGGCTGCTGGCGGAGTGCGGGGTTACCCCTGATGCGGTGACGGGGCATTCGGTGGGGGAGGTGGCGGCGGCGTATGTGGCTGGGGTGCTGTCTCTGGAGGATGCCTGCACGCTGGTAGCTGCCCGGGCCGCGCTGATGCAGGGCCTGCCGGGTGGCGGGGTGATGTACGCGGTCGCCGCGCCTGAGGAGGTGGTGACGGGTGTGGTGGCCGGCGTTAGCGGCGAGGTGGCGGTGGCGGCGGTGAATGGGCCGGCGTCGGTCGTGGTGTCGGGGTCGGCAGTGGCGGCGGGGCGAGTGGCGGAGGTGCTGGCTGGGCGGGGCGTGCGGGTGAGGCGGTTGCGGGTTAGTGATGGGTTTCATTCGCCGTTGATGGATCCGGTACTGGGGCAGCTCGGCCAGGTAGCCGGCGGGCTGGCTCATCGCAGGGCTGGGCTGGTGTGGGCGAGTGGGGTGAGCGGAGGGCTGGCCGAGGAGTGTGAGCCGGGGTACTGGGTGCGGCAGGCGCGAGAGCCGGTGCGGTTCGGGGCCGCGGTGGGCGCGCTGGCCGCGGCGGGGGTGCGGCTGTTTGTGGAGATCGGCCCTGATGGCACGTTGTCGGCTCTGGGGCCCGCCGCTGTTCCTGGCGGTGAGGGCGTGTTCATCCCGGTGCAGCGCCCCATTACTTCCGCTCCGCGTGCGCTGCTGGCCGCGCTGGCGCAGGCTCATGTCCGGGGCGTCAGGGTGGACTGGCCCGCGGTGCTCGGCGGGGGGATCACGGTGGAGTTGCCGACATATGCGTTCCAGCGGCAGCGGTACTGGCCCTGCCCGCCAGCGGCCACTGCGGTGATGGGCGGGGATGGGGCCGCGGCTGGGGTGGAGGCCCGGTTCTGGGCTGCGGTCGAGGGCCAGAACGCGGCCGGGCTGGCCGCGGTGCTGGGAGTGGAGGGCCGGGCGCTGGGCGAAGTGCTGCCGGCGCTGGCGGCATGGCGGCGACGTGAGCTGGATGCCTCGGTGACCGAGGCCTGGCGGTATCAGGTCAGCTGGGTGCCGAGGGCCGATCCGGGGCCGGGCCTGTTGGCCGGGTCCTGGCTGCTGGTCACCCTCCAGGACGGGGATACGGAGCTGGCGGCCGGGTGTGCGCGGACGCTAGCCGCCCGCGGCGCCGCCGTCGTCACCGTCACGGCCGCGGCCGCAGACCTGGACCGGGCCACGCTAGCCGCCGCGGTCACCCGGGCTCTGGCACCAGACGGCACCGGGGATGGCGGCGGGCTGGTGGCGGGGGTGGTGCCGGTGGCGGGGGTGGTGTCGCTGCTGGGGGTCGAGGAGCAGCCGGTGGGTGGCGGCGGGCCGCTGGACGGGTTGGCGGTGGGGGTGGCGGCGACGCAGTCGCTGGTGCAGGCACTTGGTGATGCCCAGGTCAGCGCCCCGTTGTGGGTGGTGACGCGGGGGGCGGTAGCGGCCGGGCCTGGTGAGGTGCCCCGGCCGGTGCAGGCGCAGGTGTGGGGGCTGGGCCGGGTGGCGGCGCTGGAGCATCCCGACCGGTGGGGAGGGCTGGTTGACCTCCCCCCTGGGATCTGGGAGGAGGGATCCCCCAGGTCCAGGACGATGCCGGATGAGCGGGTGGCGGGGTGGATGTGCGCGGTGCTGGCCGGGTGCGGGGAAGACCAGGCAGCGGTCCGCGGGACCGGCATATGGGCGCGGCGGCTGACTCCTGCCCCTCGCCCGCGCCTTCGCGGCGGCGAGCGCGTGCCGCGAGGCAGCGTGCTGATCACCGGGGGGACCGGCGCGATCGGTGGCCGGGTGGCGCGGTGGCTGGCCGGGCGCGGCACTCCCGCGGTGGTGCTCACCTCCCGGTCCGGCCCGGCCGCGGCGGGCGTGCCCGCGCTGGCCGCGCAGGTGGCAGCGGCCGGGACCACGGTCCAGGTGACCGCGTGCGATGCGGCCAGCCGCGCGGAACTGGCCGGGTTGGTCGGCCAGGTGACGACGGCGGGGCGGCTAGGCGGGGTGGTCCACGCCGCCGGCCTGGCGCAGGACCAGACACTGGAGCAGTCAAGCACGGGTGAGCTGGCCGCAGTGCTGGCGGCTAAGGTGGGCGGGGCGAGATGGCTTGATGAGCTAACCGCGGGCCTGGACCTGGACTTGTTCGTGCTGTTCTCTTCGATCGCGGCGACCTGGGGCAGCGGCGGCCAGCCGGGGTACGCGGCGGCGAACGCACACCTGGACGCGCTGGCTGAGCGGCGCCGCGCCCGCGGCCTGGTCGCTACCTCCCTGGCCTGGGGGCCGTGGGGCGGCGGCGGGATGGCCGGCCAGGAGAACGTGGCCCAGCTGCGTCGGCGCGGCATTATGCCGATGGCCCCGGCGGCGGCGATCCAGGCGTTGGCCCAGGCGATCGACGCCGGTGAACATCAGCTGACCATCGCCGACGTCGACTGGGCCCGGTTTGCTCCCCCGTTCACCTTGCGCCGTCCCAGCCCACTGCTGGCCGGGCTGCCCGAAGCCAGCCAGGCCCTGGCCGGCCCCGTGGTAGGAGACACCGAGCCAGGAGACACCGCGGCCGGAGCCAGCACGCCGCTGTCCGGTCAGCTGGCCGGCTTGCCGCTCGCCGAGCAGGACCGGGTGATCACCGACCTGGTCCGGGCTGAGGCCGCCGCGGTCCTGGGGCACACCTCACCCGAGGCGGTGGAAGCCACCAAGGCGTTCAAGGAGGCCGGTTTTGATTCGCTCACCGCGATCGAGCTTTGCCACCGGCTCGGCACCGCCATCGGCCTGAACCTGCCCACCACCTTGCTGTATGACTATCCGGTCCCGGCTGCCCTGGCCGCCTACCTGCGGGCCGTGCTGCTGGGCGTCCCGGACCCGGCGGCGGCCTTGGCCGCGGCCCCCGCCGCCGCGGTGGCAGCGGGCGAGCAGGTGGTGATCGTGGGGATGGGCTGCCGGTTCCCGGGCGGAGTGGCGGGTCCGGAGGATCTGTGGGAGCTGGTGGCATCAGGGACCGATGCGATCTGTGGGTTCCCAGCCGACCGGGGGTGGGACCTGGAAGCGCTGTACGACCCGGATCCAGATCACGCGGGAACTTCATATACCCGGTGGGGCGGGTTTATGGGTGATGTGGCGGGGTTTGACTCGGGGTTTTTCGGGATCAGCCCGCGGGAGGCGCTGGCGATGGACCCGCAGCAGCGGCTGCTGCTTGAGGTCGGCTGGGAGGCGCTGGAGCGGGCCGGGATCGACCCGGCCAGCTTGCGAGGCTCACGGACCGGGGTGTTCGCCGGCGGATCACCGGCTGGCTATGACACGGTCGCGGCGGCCGGTGCCGAGGATCTGGGGGGCTACCTGCTGTCCGGCACCACGACCAGCGTGCTGTCCGGGCGTATTGCCTATGTGCTTGGCCTGGAAGGGCCGGCGGTGACGGTGGACACGGCGTGTTCGTCGTCGCTGGTGGCGTTGCACCTGGCGTGCCAGGCGCTGCGGGCTGGGGAGTGCGAGCTGGCGCTGGCGGGCGGGGTGACGGTGATGGCGACCCCGGGGGTGTTCACGGAGTTTTCCCGGCAGCGGGGGCTGGCGGTGGACGGGCGGTGCAAGTCCTACGCGGACGCGGCTGATGGGACGGGGTGGGCGGAGGGCGCGGGGGTGCTGGTGCTGGAGCCGTTGTCGCGGGCGCGGGCGGCCGGGCACCGGGTGCTGGCGGTGATCCGCGGCAGTGCGGTGAACCAGGACGGGGCCTCGAACGGGCTGACCGCGCCGAACGGGCCGTCGCAGCAGCGGGTGATCCGGGCGGCGCTGGCGAGTGCGGGGCTGGATGCCAGCCAGGTGGATGCGGTGGAGGGGCACGGGACCGGGACTGAGCTGGGGGATCCGATCGAGGCGCAGGCGCTGATCGCGACGTACGGCCAGGGCCGGGACCGGCCGGTGTGGCTGGGGTCGGTGAAGTCGAATATCGGCCATCCCCAGCAGGCGGCGGGGGTAGCTGGAGTGATCAAGATGGTGGCGGCGATGGGGCGGGGGGTGATCCCGGCCACGTTGCACGTGGACACGCCGTCTTCGCATGTGGACTGGGCTGGCGGACAGGTGCGGCTGCTGACTGAAGCTGTGCCGTGGCCATCGACTGGGCAGCCGCGCCGGGCGGGAGTGTCGGCGTTCGGGATCAGCGGAACGAACGCGCACCTGATCCTCGAGCAGGCCCCGCCCGCGGACGATGGTGATGCGGAGGGTCAGGACAGTAATGAACCCCCAGTGAATGAACACCCAGTGAATAAACACCCGGTGCTGGCGGCGGGTGCGGGGTGTGCGTGGCTGGTGTCGGCGCGGTCTGCGGCCGGGCTGGCGGGGCAGGCGGGCCGGCTGGCGGAGTTCATGGCGCGGCGGCCGGACTTGGACCCCGGTGACGTGGGCTGGTCACTGGCGGCGACGCGGTCGGTGTTTGAGCACCGGGCGGTGGTGACCGGCATCGGGCGGGAGAAGCTGGTGGCGGGGCTGGGTGCGGTGGCGGCCGGGCGGCCGGCGGCGAATGTGGCGTCCGGGACGGCGGCTCGGGGCGGGCCGGTGCGGGTGGTGTTTGTGTTTGCCGGGGCCGGGGCGCAGTGGGCGGGGATGGGGCGGGATCTGGTGCGGTCCTCGCCGGTGTTCGCCGGGCGGCTGGCTGAGTGCGGGCGGGCGCTAGCCCCGCACGTGGGCTGGGATCTGCTGGACGTGGTCAATGAGGTGGAGGGGGCGCCGGGGCTGCAGGGGCAGGAGGTGGTGCAGCCGGCGCTGTGGGCCGTGTCGGTGGCACTGGCGGCGGTGTGGGAGGCGGCGGGGGTGGCGCCGGATGCGGTGGTGGGGCATTCGCAGGGGGAGATCGCGGCGGCGACGGTGGCGGGGATGCTGTCGGTGGAGGATGCGGCACGGGTGGTGGCGGTGCGTGGCCGGGTGCTGGCCGGCCTGGGCGGAAGCGGCGGCATGGCGTGGGTGGCGGCCGGGGCTCAGCAGGTGGAGGAACTGCTGGGCCGGTGGGAGGGGCAGGTGTCGGTGGCGGTGGTGAATGGGCCGAAGCAGGTGGTGGTGGCGGGAGAGCTGGCTGCGCTGGCGGAGGTGACCGAGGCGTGCCGAGAGCGGAGGTGGCGGACCCGGGTGGTGCCGGTAGATTATGCCTCGCACTGCGCCCTGGTCCAGCCGGCCGAGGGGGAGCTAACCGCGGCGCTGGCTTCGATCCGGCCTGGTCCGGGCCGTATCCCGATGGTGTCGGGGATGACGGGGGAGGTGGTGGCGGGTAGTGAGCTGGCCGCGGGTTACTGGTATGCCAGCTGCCGGGCTCCGGTCCGTTTCGCTGCCGCGGTCGAGGCGCTGGCCGAGCTGGGGTATCGGGCGTTTATCGAGGTGTCTCCGCACCCGGTGCTGACCGGGCCGGTGAGCGACTCGCTGGAGCACGCCGGGCGTGGCGGCGGGTTGGTGACCGGGACGCTGCGCCGCGGCGAGGGCGGCCCGGCCCGGCTGCTGGCCGCGTTTGCGCAGGCTCACGTGCAGGGGGCCGGGGTGGACTGGCCCGCGGTGCTGGGCGGGGGGGCGGTGGTGGAGCTGCCGACGTACGCGTTCCAGCGGCAGCGGTTCTGGCCCCGGCCGGTCCCGGCCGGGGCGGGGGATGTGGCGGCGGCGGGGCTGGGGGTGGTGTCTCATCCGCTGCTGGGGGCGGCGGTGCAGGTCGCGGGCGGGGACCAGCTGGTGCTGACCGGGCGGGTGTCGGCGGCGGCGCTGCCGTGGCTGGCTGATCATGTGGTGGGCGGGGTGGTGCTGGTGCCGGGGACGGCCCTGCTGGAGATGGCTATCCGGGCCGGGGACGCGGCCGGGTGCGGCCAGGTCACCGAACTGGCGCTGCAGGCCCCCCTGGTGCTGCCCGCCAAGGACCCCGTCCAGATACAGGTAGTGGTGGGCGGTGCCCTGGACGCGGGCGGGCGGCCAGTGGAAGTGTTCGCCCGCCCGGCCGGGCCGGGCCAGGACGGGGACGGCCCGTGGACCTGTCACGCCCGCGGGCTGCTGAGCCAGGGCGGGCACGCCGGCCCGCAGGCCGCCGCGGACGCGGCGGGGGACCTGGCGGCCTGGCCGCCGCCGGGTGCGGTGCCGGCCGATACCGGCGGCTGGTACGAGCGGCTGGCCGCGGCGGGGCTGCAGTACGGGGAGGCGTTCCGCGGGCTGACCGGGGCTTGGCAGCGCGGGGATGAGGTGTTCGCGGAGGCGGTGCTGCCCGAGGTGGCCGGGGACGCGGCCCGGTTCGGGCTGCATCCGGCGCTGCTGGATGCGGTGCTGCACGCGGCCGGGCTGGCCGGGGCCGGGCTGGCCGGGGCCGGGCGGGCGGGCGGCATGATGGTGCCGTTCGCGTGGACCGGGGTGGTGCTGCACGCGGCCGGGGCCAGGGTGCTGCGGGCCCGGCTGCGCCGCGCCGCAGACGGGGCTGTCACGCTGACCGCTGCTGACGGGGCGGGGCGGCCGGTCATCACGGTGCAGGGCCTGGCGTTGCGGCCGGTGACCGCCGCTCAGCTGCAGTCTTCCCGGGACGTGACCGGGCAGGAGCTGTTTAGCGTGGACTGGGTCCCGGTGCCGGCCGGGCCGGTGACCGGGACCTGGGCGGTGGCCGGCCCGGACCCGTACCAGGCCGCGGCCGGGCTGGCCGCGGCCGGGGCCCCGGTCAGCGGGTACCCGGACCTGGCCGCGCTGGCCGCCGCGATCAGCGGCGGCGCCTCCGTCCCTGACCTGATCGCCATCACCGCCGGCCCCGGCCCGGCCGGTGCGGGAGAGCTGGATGCGGGAGAGCCGGATGCGGGGGATGATGCGGGGGATGATGCGGGGGTGCTGGCGCAGGTGCTGGCCGGGCAGGTGCTGGGGGTGGTACAGGACTGGCTGGCCGGGCCTGCTGGCGGGGCGCGGCTGGTGGTGCTGACCCGGGGCACGGTGCCGGCCCGGCCCGGGGACCGGGTCAGCGGGCTGGCCGGGGCGGCGGTGTGGGGGCTGGTGCGGTCGGTGCAGGCGGAGAACCCGGACCGGGTCATCCTGGCGGACCTGCCGGCTGCGGGCAGCGTGGCGGCGCCGGGTAGTACGGTACCCGCGCAGGCGTTCGTGCTGCTGGCCGCGGCGGCCGGGTCGGGGGAGCCGGAGGTGGCGGTCCGGGACGGGCAGCTGTACGGGCGGCGGCTGGGCCGCCCGGCGCGCGCGCTGCCGGTTCCTGGCGGGACCCAGCCCTGGCGGCTGGCGGCGGCCGGGGGCGGCACCTTGGATGAGCTGGCGCTGGTGCCCTGCCCGCAGGCGGCCGCGCCGCTGGGCGCCGGGCAGGTCCGGGTCGCGGTCCGGGCGGCCGGGCTGAATTTCCGCGACGTGCTGATCAGCTTGGGCATGTATCCCGGTGAGGGGATGCCTGGCAGCGAGATCGCCGGGATCGTGACCGGGACCGGGGCGGGGGTGTGCGGGCTGGTGCCGGGGGACCGGGTGCTGGGCATGGCCGATGGCGGGTTCGGGCCGGTGGCGGTGACCGATGCGCGGCTGCTGGTGCCCGTCCCGGCGGGGTGGTCGTTCACGACCGCGGCGGCGGTGCCGGTCGCGTTCCTGACGGCCTGGTACGGGCTGGTGGACCTGGCCGGGGCGCGGGCGGGGCAGCGGCTGCTGGTCCATGCCGCGACCGGCGGGGTCGGGATGGCCGCGGTGAGCATCGGCCGGTACCTGGGCCTGGAGGTATTCGGTACCGCCAGCCCAGGCAAGCACCCGGTGCTGGCCGCGCTGGGGCTGGATGCCGATCATGTCGGGTCCTCCCGCGATGCCTCGTTCGCGGCCCGGTTCGGTGCGGTTACCGGCGGGGCGGGGATGGATATCGTGCTGAACGCGCTGGCCGGGGAGCTGACTGATGCCTCGCTTGGGCTGCTGCCGCGGGGCGGGGTGTTCGTGGAGATGGGCAAGACCGACCGCCGCGACCCGGCCCGGGTCGCCGGTGATTATCCCGGGGTCTGCTACCGGGCTTTCGACGTGGCCGAGGCGGGCCCGGACCGGCTGGGGCAGATCCTGGCCGAGGTGACCGGGCTGCTGGCTGCCGGGGTCCTGGCGCTGCCGCCGGTGATGGCCTGGGATGTGCGGCAGGCCCCGGAGGCGTTCCGGTACATGTCCCAGGCCCGCCATACCGGCAAGATCGTGCTGACCATCCCGGCCGGCACCGGGCCCGGGCAGCCGGGGGCGGCCCGCCCGGCGGGGACGGTGCTGGTGACCGGGGGGACCGGGACGCTGGGCGCGCTGACGGCCCGGCACCTGGCCGCGACCGGGAGGGCCGCGGCGTGCGTGCTGGTCTCGCGGTCCGGGCCTGCCGCGCCGGGGGCGGCGGCGCTGGCCGCCGGCCTGGCCCGGGCCGGGGCCGGGGTCGCGGTGCTGGCCGCGGACCTGGCCCGTCCCGGCGCGGCGGCGGCGGTGACCGCGGCGGCGGCGGCGGACGGGCGGCTGTCGGCGGTGATCCACGCGGCCGGGGTGATCGATGACGCGACCATCGCCACGATGACCCCCGGCCAGGTCCGCACGGTGATGGCCCCGAAGGCGGCGGTGGCCTGGCAGCTGCACCAGGCCACCAAGGACCGGGACCTGGACGGGTTCGTGATGTTCTCCTCGGCCGCCTCGGTGCTGGGCGGGGCGGGGCAGGGGAACTACGCAGCGGCGAACGCGTTCCTGGACGCGCTGGCCACCTACCGGCACGCGGCCGGGCTGCCGGCCCAGTCGCTGGCCTGGGGACTGTGGGAACCCGACAGCGCGATGACCGCCGGGCTTGGCGAGGCCGGGCGGGCCCGGATCACCCGGTCCGGGATGACCGCCCTGACCCCGGCCCAGGGCCTGGCCCTGCTCGACGCCGCAGCCGCCCAGGACCGGCCGCTGCTGCTGGCCGCCCGCCTCGACATCGACCGGCTCCGCGCCCAGGCCGCCCGCGGCGGCGCCCTCCCCCCGCTGTGGCACACCCTGGCCGGCGCCCAGCCCCGCCCGACTGCCCACGGCAACGCGACGCCCGGGGAGCCAAGCGGGACGCTGCGTGGCCAGCTCGCCGCGCTGGCTCCCAGCGACAGGGAGCACACCCTCACCAGCCTGGTCTGCGAGCACGCCGCCGCCGTTCTCGGCCACCCCGGCCCTGCCGCGATCGACCCAAGCCACTCCTTCACCGAGCACGGCTTCGATTCCCTCACCGCCATCGAACTGCGCAACCGGCTCGCCACCGCCACCGGGCTTACCCTGCCCGCCACCCTCACCTTCGACTACCCCACCCCTGCCACCCTCGCCATCCGCCTGCGGACGGCGATGTTCAACGAGGAGACCAGCTCCACCGTCGTTTTTAAGGAACTGGACAAGCTTAAATCTGTCCTTATGGACATAGCTGAGAATGACGGAAACCGGTCGAGGATAATAACGCGCCTCGAAGCCGTTCTGCAAGATTTCCGGACCGGCGCCGCCGGCAACGTCGCGGCACTGCACGAGATAGACGAAGCGACGGATGATGAAATATTCGATCTCCTCGATAAAGAGCTTGGCATTTAAAGCTCGTCTAGCGCGCCGGATAAGTGGTCGACTGTATCTGGCTGACAGTAAGCTTCTGTTCATCAATTCTGACCCAGTTAGGAGGGTTTTATGCACGACAAACCAGCCTTGGTGAAGTGCCTGGTCTGGGACCTGGACAACACTCTGTGGCAGGGAACGCTCCTGGAGGATGGAAGCGTGCGCCTACCCAGCGAGATCCGGGACGTGATTGCCACGCTCGATTCCCGTGGTATCCTTCAGTCAATCGCCAGCAAGAACGATTACGACCTGGCCTGGCAGTGCCTTGAAGATCTGAAAATCGCCGATTACTTCATACTTCCCCAGATCGGCTGGGGACGTAAATCGGATTCGGTTATAGAGATAGCCGAAAAGCTAAACTTCGCGCTGAGCGCCGTCGCCTTCATCGACGATCTGCCGAACGAGCGAGCCGAGGTCAATTTCCGCGCGCCTGAGGTCCGCTGTTATGAAGCCGACCAGGCGCTTGCGCTCCCGGCTATGCCGGAATTCAGCCCGGCGGTCGTCACCGTCGACGCCAGGCGCCGTCGCGAGATGTACCAGGCTAGCTTCCGCAGGGACGCGGAAAAGGAATCCTTCACCGGACCGGATGAGAACTTCCTGCGATCGCTGGACCTGGAGATGCATATCAAACGGGCCGACAAGGAAGACCTCTCCCGCGTCGAGGAGCTCACCCTCCGCACCAGCCAGATGAACGCCACCGGGGTGCATTATTCCGATGAGGATCTGCTCGGCCTGCTGGCCGACCCCTCACATGAGATCCTGACCGTAACCTTGACCGATCGGTTCGGGCCGCACGGTGCGGTCGGCGTTCTCCTGCTGGAGTACCACCCGGCGGTGTGGCACCTCAGGCTGCTGGCGACATCCTGCCGGGTGGTGTCGTTCGGCGCCGGGGCCGTTATCATCGGCTGGCTGATCGATCAGGCCGCGCGGGCCGGGGTCCACCTGGCCGCCGACTTCCGGCCGACCGAGCGGAACCGCATGATGGACATCGCTTACCGGTTCGCGGGCTTCACCGATGAGCGGTGCGAATGCCTGGGCCAGTTCGGACCGGTGACGGACCGCGGCGATATCCAATGCCTGCATCTGGTGACCACACGTCGGCCAGCCCCGTCGACCATGCGCCTTATCTCACCGGACCTGAGCGTCAGGCCAGGACATGCTGGTGGAGGAGTTTGATGACCTGGCCGGCGTGCTCGGTAAGGAAAAAGTGGCCGCCGGGGTACACCTGTATGTCGAACGCACCGGTGGTGTGCTTGGCCCAGGCCCTGGCCTCGTCCAGGCTGGTCTTGGGATCGCTGTCGCCGGTCAGAACGGTGATCGGGCACGTGATGGTGACGTCGGCAGCGCACCGGTAGGTCTCGGCAGCCCGGTAATCGGCGCGCAGCGCCGGGAGCGCGGCTTGCATCAGTTCGTCGTCACCCAGCAGGTGGGACGCGGTTCCGCTCAGTCCGCGGAGCTCGGTCAAGATGCCCGCGTCGTCGCGAAGATGGATCTTTTCGTCACGGTACGTGGATGGGGCCCTGCGGCCAGAGGCGAACAGCCGGACCGGGGCCAGCCCGTGGGTCTCAAGGCGGCGGATCACTTCGAAGGCGGCAATGGCACCCATACTGTGGCCGAAGAAGGTCAGCGGCAGCGGAGGCTGGCGGCGCAGGATGTCGGCGATGAGGTCGGCGAGCACGGTCATATCACCGATGGGTTGCTCGGTGCGGCGGTCCTGCCGTCCTGGGTACTGCATGGCCACAACATCGACCTCAGGGCTTAGCGCTTTCGAAACGGGCAGGAAGAAGGGTGCCGATCCGCCTGCGTGCGGCAGGCATATCAGCCGCGCAGTGGCTTTTCGTGCCGGGTTGTATCGGCGGCACCACGGTTTGTCGTCGACGGTTAGCTGGGACATGCCTCTCCCGGTAAAGAGTCGTTTGCGGGTCTACCAGGCACGAAGCTATAACTACGCACGGAATGCGGGAAGCGTGCCGGGATCTTTACGGTGCGATGCGGGAATGCTCAATAATGTTGGCGCGGCACGTTAGCTGTTCAACTGCGGAAATCCGCAGCTGAACGGGACGGCAGGATGGGCAGCCGTGTCCGGCTAAGCGCTGTATTGCGCCGCCTGCCAGAAGGCGGTTATCGTCATTTCGAGTGGTCGTCAGAAAGCAGTCTTCACGCAATTCCTGAAAATTGAGAGGTGAACGGGCGTTGGGTCACAAGTACTCGCTGATTCTCAGCCGGGAGATTACTCAAGAAGAATCAGAGATTCTGCGGGATTCGGGCTGCTATGGCGCGACCTTTGTAACTGATTCGCTGCCGACCGATCTCGATGTCAAGGTCACGAAGGTCGATGTCGACGATACGGTATCCGAGTCGCTCGAGCAGGCAATCGAATCGGGCCTTGAAGCGGCAAAGAAAGTGCCAGAACTCAGCGTTCCCGGCCTTCATGTCCCGGCTCTGCCGGTAGAGAAGAAGGTCGATCAGCCGGGAGTTGTGGCCGGTGAGGTTATAGACGTCGTGCCCAGCGTCGAAAACGAGGAAGAGGCCGTCGAGGCGAGCGTCAACCCGGTTGCCAATGGGAAGGCGGGCACCAAGTCGGCCGCCGCCAACGGAAAGTCGGCCGCCGCCAACGGAAAGACGAGCACTAAGTCGGCTCCCAATGGGAGATCCGGTACCAAGCGGACCACCAATCAGAAGGCGGCGGCCAGGACGTCATCTACCGATGACGCGAAGGAGTTGTCGGAAGCCGTCACCCTGACTGACTGATCGGCGGTTGACGATAGTGCCAGGAGTCCGGAGTATAACCCCACGTCACCGGCAGCACGAGCAAGGATGGCTCGTGCTGGCCGGCCTGCTCCGCCGTTTCACGCGGCCCAGCGTCGGCTTGCTGTGCCTCCTTACGATCTTTATCGTGGTCCAGGCGGCCGGTAGCTTGTACCTGCCTAACCTCAACGCAGACCTCATCAATGAGGGTGTTGTCACGGGTGACACCGGCTATATCTGGCGGGTCGGCGGCACCATGATCGTCATCGTTTTTGCGATCGCCGCCGTCTCTATCGTCGCTGTCTACTTGTCGTCGCGGGTGTCAATGGAGGTGGGTGCCGCCCTGCGCGCGGCGGTATACCGGCAGGTTCAGGCATTTTCTTCCAGTGAGATGAAACGGTTCGGTATCCCGTCCCTTATTACCCGGAATATCAACGACGTCCAGCAGGTCCAGTCGTTCCTCCAGCTGATGCTCGCGCAGCTAGTCATGACTGTGGTCGTGAGCATCGGAGCGGCAATTATGGCCGTGCGGGAGAGTGCGGCACTCTCCCTCTTGCTGGCGGTCGACATTCCAGCTATGGGGCTTATCGTTGCCGCTCTCTTGATCACGATGGTCCCGCTGTATCGGCCCTTGCAGGTCGGAGCCGACCGCGTCAATCAAGTGCTAAGAGACCAGATAACCGGTGTGCGGGTAATTCGAGCTTTCCTTCGCACGGACTCCGAACGGGACCGGTTCCGGAAGGTAAACGCCGAGATCTCGGGGATCGTGTTGCGGATCACCCGGATCGCCGCGCTGGCCGGGCCCGGCCTGCTGGCTGTGGCCAACCTGACGATCGTCGCGGTTTTCTGGTTCGGCGGCCGGCTGGTCAACGAAGGCTCAATGCCGATCGGCAATACGATCGCGTTCGTGGGGTACATCACGCTGGCCCTGGCCTATGTCGGGGCCAGCGTTTCCATGATTGCCCTCATCCCCCAGGCCGTTGCCAGCGCGGAGCGGATTTGTCAGGTAATCGATGCCGTTCCGGTCATCACCGACCCGGCCCGCCCCGTCGTCCCGGCCGAGATCACGGGTTGTGTCGAGTTCCGCCGGGTAACATTCGGTTACCCAGGAAGCGAACGCCCAGTGCTGAACGATGTGACGTTCACGCTGCGACCTGGGCAAGTCAGCGCGATTATCGGCGGCACCGGCAGTAGCAAGACCACGGTACTCAACCTCATTCCACGGTTCTTCGACGTGACCAGCGGGTCGGTGCTGGTCAACGGGACCGACGTGCGGGAGCAGTCGGCGGAGAAGCTCTGGTCCACGATCGGCCTAGTCCCGCAGGTATCGTTTCTGTTCGACGGTACGGTCGCCAGCAACCTGCGGTTCAGCAAGCCAGAGGCAACCGATCAGGAGCTGTGGCGCGCACTGGACGTCGCGCAGGCACTCGATTTTGTCGCCAGCATGCCCGGGCAGCTCGACGCGCCCATCGACCAGGGCGGGACCAACGTCTCCGGAGGGCAGCGCCAGCGGCTGTCCATCGCCCGGGCCTTGCTGCGACGGCCCAGCCTGTACCTGTTCGATGACTGCTTCTCAGCTCTCGACCCCGCCACCGACGCTCGCCTGCGCGCCGCACTGCGCGCCGAAACTACAGATGCCGTTACGGTCATAGTGACGCAGCGAGTCAGCACGATCATGCATGCCGACCAGATCATCGTCCTTGACGCCGGAAATGTCGTCGGCGTCGGAACGCACGAGCAATTGTTCGCTCGATGTGGTCCCTACCAGGAAATTGTCGCGTCTCAGCTTGGAGAGGGAACAGCAGCATGACACGGAATGGCTCGGTCGACGGCAAGGTAGGGAGCGGTCAACCGGATGCCGGGAAGCCGCCGCGCCAGACAAAGCGTCACCGCAGGGCCATGCCGCGGCTGATCGCCATGCTCAGGCCGGAATCAGTGCCGCTAACGGCTGGCGTCGTATTCGGCATTGCGTCGGTCGGTCTCCTGGTCGCCGGTCCCTGGGTCCTCGGCGACGCCACCAACATCCTGTTCGGCGGGATCATTAGCAAACGCATTCCGGCAGGCGTGACTAAGGCCCAGGCCGTCGCGCTGTTGCGTGCTCACCATCAGGGCGAGCTCGCCCGTCTAATTTCGGCAATGAGTATCACTCCGGGAGCCGGTGTCGACTTCACTCGGCTCGGCCAAGTGCTGGGCGTCGTGGCGTTGATGTTCCTCCTGAGTTCCGTGTTCGGCTGGGCGATGAACTATATGATGGCGGGCATTGCTGTGCGAGTAGTGTATAAGCTTCGCCAAATGGTCACTGAGAAAGTGGGCCGGCTGCCTCTCGGGTACTTCGATAGTCATTCGCACGGCGACATCCTTAGTCGCGCACAAAACGACGTTGGCAATATCTTCGCTGTCCTCCAGGACGGGATCGGGCCGTTGCTCACTTCGATCATGACGCTGGTGGGACTGCTAGGCGTAATGTTCTGGATCTCCCCCGTGCTGGCCCCGATATCATTGGCTACGATCCTGCTCGCCGGGCCAGTGATGTCGTTGATCACGCGCCGCTCAAGACCGGAGTTCATGGCCCAGTGGGTGCAGACCGGTCAGCTGAACGGACAGGTTGAGGAAACTCATACAGGCCATGCATTGGTGCTAGCGTTCGGCCAGCGACAGAAGATGATCGAAGAATTCGGACGACGGAACAATCGGCTGTACAAAGCGAGCTTCCGCGCGCAGCTCCTGTCTGGCACGATCGTGCCGGCCGTTCTGTTCATCGGGAATCTTAATTTCGTGATTATCGCGGTACCAAGCGGTTACCTGGTAGCTACCGGTGCAATCACACTTGGCGCCGCCCAGGCGCTCGTCATGTATGCACGGCGGTTCACGATACCGGTACTCCAGATAGCAGGCCAGATGAACCTGCTTCAGTCAGGTCTCGCGTCGGCGGAGCGGGTGTTTGAGTTCCTCGATGTACCGGAGGAAGCGGAGGCAATTACGTCCGCTCCTGTCAATGGCTCGGCGAACGGGCGGACGTCGGCCGCGTCGCGGGTAGAGCTGGACCACGTCTGTTTCCGCTACGACCCCGGTACGCCGCTGATCGAGGATTTTACCCTTAAAGTAGATCCCGGCCAGACCGTCGCGATAGTGGGGCACACCGGAGCGGGCAAGACCACTATCGTCAATCTGCTCATGCGCTTCTACGAAATAGACAGCGGTCAGATCCTGCTAGATGGCGTCGACTACCGTCAGCTCAGCCGCGATCAGGTTCGCCGCAAGTTCGGCATGGTGCTACAAGATACCTGGCTGTTCGCTGGCACGATTCGTGACAACATCGCCTACGGCCGGGAGGGCGCCAGCGACGACGACATCGTAGCCGCGGCCCGGGCCGCGTACGTGGACGACTTCGTCCGGACTCTGCCCGATGGTTACGCCACGGTCCTGGAGGGAGACGAGAGCAGCATCTCCGCGGGCCAGAAGCAGTTGCTGACGATAGCTCGGGCCTTCCTCGCCGACCCAGGCATCTTGATCCTGGATGAGGCCACCAGCAGCGTTGACACCCGCACCGAGGTACTGATCCAGGACGCGATGGCCCGGCTCAGGTCCGGCCGTACCAGCTTCGTAATCGCGCATCGGCTGTCGACCATACGCAATGCCGACGTCATCGTGGTGATGGATGACGGCCGAATAGTCGAGCAGGACACGCACGACAAGCTGCTGGGTCGGCGTGGCTTTTACTATGACCTCTACAATAGCCAGTTCAGCGGGCTGCTGATTTCGTGATACCGCTCCGCAGCTGAAAGCAGCGCCCGCCGTGGCGTTTTACTCGGCTAGCTCAGTGCGCATCGTCCAGTGAAATGCAATTTCTTCAAGGATGCCGCTGGTGTCGATCGCGGCGATCCGCTCGAAATGCTCATATCCACCGTAGTGCGGGAGCTTGATCTTCTCATCAAGCGGGCTGACTAGCTGAACACGAGTCTCATTGGGGATGCTTTGCGGTCCACCATGGAGTATGGCCCGAACAGGATTAATTGTTGAGGTTGTCTTTGCTGTGCTGTCCATCAGAGCCTCCTGGTCTGTTCGTTGAACTACGGTAATATTAACTCCTGATCTCACCTGAAGAAACGCCGATCCTAGCTACCCGCGATACGATACACACAGTGAGGCTGGAGGCGCGGATGCCAACTTCTAATCACTGGGATGTCATCTTCAACTCAGGTTCCCCGCATACCGTTCTCGGCATCGACTTCTCCGGTATGAAACGTCCTGAGGCCAGTTTCACGGAGCTGACTTTGAAGATTGGTTCGGGGCATCGGTTCCTGCAGGCAAGACCAGTTACCGTTCGCCCCGGGCGGCGGCCCTGCAGTTACGAATACATCGCTTCCTGGGTTGAGGGTGCCAGGCAGGATGGGAATCCTATGCGGGCTGTGCTGGGCCACTGCGTCGGCGGCATATATGCGGCCGTAGCCGCTGAATGTATTTCACAATGGCAGCTAGAGCCGGATATCATTCTGCTCGACCCGCAATTTGCTAGCGCAGAGTTTCTCAGTCACGAACTTCACAAAGAGATCAGTGCCACCAGGTCGCTCATGTCTGAAGATGAGATTGAGTATGCCAGGAAGATCGCGAGCGAGATCCCTGATTTTAAGTCCCGGGATATGGTGCAGATCGCCACCTATGCGGTGGAAAGCTACCTCGAGGTCATCACTCCCGCGTTTGAGCGAGCCGGCCTTGGCGATGCCCGCGGCAGTAAACTGAATGAACACTTTGTATCGTACATGGCGTGGCTTTCTGTGGCGGCTGAACTTGAACCGAGTCGTGCCCTGAAGAAGTCAACGGTCATAATGTCCCGCGATTATGCCGAGCTGCCGGGCCGGATGCTCTTTGATGATGATGCCGACAGCTTGGCGGGCCGTTGGATTGTGTGCGACGTGAGTCATGCCGATCTATTGCGATCGGATTCTGTTGCCAAGGAAGTCCTCGATGTGCTGGAGTCTCGGTAGTCACGCCTCTGCCGTAGGGCGGAAACCGGTACCGGAGGAGCGCGGGGAACACGCCCAGGGATGAACCGCCACAAAGTTACCCGGCAGCGAAGGGTCGCGCCCGGACGACGACTGGCCGTCCTGCGGTCCCTGCGGTCCTCGCGGTCCCCGTGAGCCCCGTCCTGCACGCCCGTGCTGCCCTGCTCCCGCTCGCGAGGCATCACGATGTTCCGTCGTCGTTGTCGTCCCCGTGCCCTATGCCGACCGTGAGCACCGGCCCGCGCGACGGCTCACGATCGACGCGGCGGTCACGCCCTGAAGGGCCCGAACCGCCGCACCCCAGCCGCCGTCCCCGCCAACCCCGCCGCTCCCCGCACCTGCAACCCACCCGTCACAACTATCGAAAAAGATCGTGGAATATTCGGCTTACCTGGATAGTTTGGTACCCTATCGGGTACCGAACTATCCGCGGGAGCCCAATCTTCCGCGCGAAACCGGCGGCCCGGCCCGCACGACGCCGGGGCCGGAACAGGCACGGCATACACCTCGCATCACCACCCCCAGCCGCCACCGCGCCACCAGCACGACCGCGACGGACCCGCCTTCGGTGCCTGACCAGCGGACCCCCGCACCAGCAGCTCACCGCGGTGAGCCGCCTGTGCCGGCTGAACCAGCCGTACCGGGGAACGTTCACCACGGTAACCGGGGGTGGACACCCAGGTTGGCCTGGAGCCTATTGATGTGGCCACCGTCCAGCAGATGTTTGGCCGGGCCGGCCGTATCGGCGCCGGAGAGGACCACGGCTGGGCGTTCCTGGTGGTGGACGAGCGTGAGCGGGCCGGCTGGCACTCCCGGCTGGTCGCCGGGCATACAGTCCATTTCCAGATTCAGCACAACCGCCCTGAGCAGGTGCTCGGTGAGGTGGTACGGGTCCGTGGTACTTCTCGTACCGCAAATTTCCTGCCATCGGGCTGGTCATTACCAGAACGCAGTCGAGTTCTTCGACGGCGATCCGGCCGGTGCCTTCGTCTGGGGTGTGATCGCCAACGTCCTTCATGGGCTGCCGTTGTCGCTGGCTGACCGCCGGGCCGCTCGAGGCCCGGCACTTGAATGGCGGTAATACCTGAGCAAGGTTGCGTGGTCTCGGGCAATGAAGTTACGCTGCTAACTGCCGGGTTCCGTCGATGATAAACATTCTTTTGATGGCCGGGAACCTGTCCGCGAGATACGCAACGATAATGAGAGGCGGCAGGTGGTGGGGCATAAGTTCTCGCTGGTCCTCAGCCGGGAGATAACCAACGGCGAATCAGCAGTCCTGCAACAAGAAGGATGTGCTGATGCGGTATTCGGGACGGATTCACTGCCGACTAATGCTGCGGTCACCGTAGCGAAGATGGATTTTGACGACACGGTATCCCCTCCCTGGCCGAGGCCATCGAATCAGCGCTTGAGGCGGTGAGGAAGGTGCCCGCCCTTAGCGTGCCCGGCCTGACCGTACCGGCCCAGCCCGCGCAGCCCCTCGAGCAGGCTACCGCCGGCGATTCCCGTGTGGTAGCGGGCGAGATCATCGATGAGGCCACGCAGGACCCGTCGGCCGATGCGGAAGCGCCGGTCAAGAAGCCGGCCGCCAAGAAGACCACCGTCGCGGCTGCGGCGAACGGTTCGGAGGCACCCGCGAACGCTGACTGACGAGTGTGGCAGAGGATTCGTGCCCCGTGTTTAACTGCTTAGCCCCGCAGTTGAACACGGGGCGGCCGGCCAGAATAGCCGAAAATGCTCCCACGCGAATATGTAGAGGGAAGAGATGTCAGCATCGGCGACTACTGATGTGCCTGCCTCAGGTGCGGAGCGCGATGTGCGTGATCCATTGCTGCGGCTGGCGCAACTATTCGACGGCGATGACTGGGAACTGCTGGATTCGGCCAACAACACGGAAGTTCAGACCGCAGCCGGGCGAATCAACGGGACCCGGACGATCGCGTATTGCACGGACGCGACGAAGATGGGCGGAGCGCTGGGCGCCGCTGGTGCGCGGCGTATTGTCGAGGCGATAGAGATCGCGATTCGCCAGCGCTGTCCCGTGATCGGGGTATGGCACTCCGGTGGCGCGAAACTCGCCGACGGTGTGGCGTCCATGGACGCCGTGGGCCAGATGTTCTCGGCCATGACCCATGCCTCGGGCCGGGTGCTCCAGATTTCGGTCGTGGTCGGCCCGGCCGCTGGCGCCGCCGCGTATGGCCCGGCCCTCACCGACATCATCGTGCTGGCCCCGTCCGGCCGGATATTCATCACCGGCCCCGACGTCGTGAAGAGCGTGACGGGCGAGCAGACCGACATGGAAAGCCTCGGCGGCCCGGAGGCGCACTCGCGGCGTTCGGGAGTTGCTCACGTCATCGCCGAATCTGAGGTCGGCGCCTACCAGTGGGCCCGCCGGCTGACCACGTTCTTCACCCGCCCGGGGCTACTCGAACTGGATCGGCTGGGCGAAGAGCCCGACTTGCGCGCGCTGCTGCCAGCAGACCAGCGGCGGGCCTATGACGTCCGGCCGCTCGTGCGGGCCATCTTGGACCCCGAACTCGGCTCCGGCGAGGACATCGGTAACGGCAACGGCAGCGGATTCGCGGAGCTTCAGGCCCGCTGGGCGCCTAACGTGGTGGTGGGCCTCGGGCGGCTGGCCGGCCGGACGCTTGGCGTGATCGCCAGTAACCCCATCCGCAAGGGTGGCTGTCTGGACTCCCTGAGCGCGGAGAAGGCGTCTCGTTTCGTCCGCACCTGCGATTCGCTGGGGGTGCCGTTGCTCGTGCTGGTCGACGTGCCCGGCTACCTGCCGGGTGTCGGCCAGGAGTGGGACGGGGTGGTCCGCCGGGGAGCCAAGCTGCTGCACGCTTTCGCCGAATCGGTGGTGCCCCGGGTGACCCTGGTGACCCGTAAGTCGTACGGGGGCGCATACATCGCCATGAACTCCCGGGCTCTCGGCGCCACCGCCGTCTTTGCCTGGCCCGGCGCTGAGATCGCGGTCATGGGGGCGGAGGCGGCGGTCGGCATCTTGCACCGGAGAAAGCTCGCCGCGGCTCCGGACCACGAACGGGATGCACTGATGGATGACCTGATTGAGGAGCACACCAGGACGGCAGGCGGGGTCCACCGGGCGATGGCCATCGGTGTCCTCGATGAGGTGATCTCGCCCCAGAACACCAGGCGGCGGCTGGCCGAGGCGTTCGCCGCCGCGCCGGCCGGCCGCGGTCACCACGGCAACATCCCGCTCTAGGCAGACCCTCAGGGGTTAGCAAAACCGGATGTGGCAGCGCCAAGCCAAGACCCTTGCGGGACGATCCGTGCGGCGGCAAGAGTTCAACCGCTGCAACTCCGCAGTTAAACACGTATTTCCGGTGGTGGCGCGAGCCGCGGCAAGGTTGCATCGCCCTCGGGCAGGTGGTTACTGTCATTCCGCGTCGTAAAGATGTTCGGCGACATTCCTTTGGCCATGGGCTCTCATTGCGGTGTCTAAAATCCATGACGAGCTGGTGAAGCAACGAACGTTAGGGCTAAATTATCGCTTGTTAAGCCGGGAGATAGCCAAGGAAGGTCAGTGCTGCAGCTGCGTGACAGACCTCGGGTGGTCAATGAACGTTGACGAAATGGTTAGTGAAGATATACTCCGCGATTACCTCAAGGTCGTCATGGCTAATCTGCGTCAGGTTCGCCGGCGGCTGCGCGAGATCGAGGAGCGCAGCCGCGAGCCCATTGCCGGGCTGGGGATGGGGTGCCGGTTTCCCGGCGGGGCCAGTAGCCCGCAGGAACTGTGGCAGAGTGTTCGCCGGTGCCGCCGGCGCCCCGTCCGGCCGGATTGCCCTCACCCTCGGGCTCGAGGGGCCCGCGGCCGCGGTGGACACGGGATGCTCGTCGGCGCTTGTGGCGCTGCATCTAGCGTGCCAGGCCGTGCGGTCGCAGGAGTGCTCGCTGGCGCTGGCCGGGGCCGTGACGGTACGCACGAGTGCAGGCCCTCGACTCCCTTGGTCTCGGTGGCCGGCTCGTATTGGCTGGTCGCAGCGGAGGTCCGCTGACCGTGGAGAAAAGCGCCTACTTCCGGTACTCGCGCAAGCAGGTTCTCGGCCATTGGGGCTACCAGGAGAGCCACGTCAATCAGCTGATGCGGTTCATCGAGGCTGGCCGCCTCGATTTCACTCATTCCATCAGCGGCACGTTCTCCTTGGCTCAGGCCGCCGCGGCCGTCGAGCAGCTAGAGTCGAAGCGCGGCAATCCCATTCGGCTCGTCCTTATCACTTAACCGATTAGAGAGGCGCTACGGCAATGACCGTGCCACAGCAGAGCTCAATCGCTATCAAAGCGACTGGACTGACCAAATCCTACGGCTCAATTCAAGCCGTTCGGGGCATCGACCTGACCATTTCGGCAGGCGAGAGCGTGGCGCTGCTCGGCCCCAACGGTGCGGGTAAGTCCACCACGATTGACATGGTTTTCGGGCTCACCCGTCCCGATCAGGGTTCGGTGTCGATTTTTGGCCAGTCGCCTGCCGCGGCCGTCCGGGCGGGCCGGATTGGCGGGATGCTGCAAACCGCCTCGCCGCCGGATTACCTTAAGGTTCGCGAGATGGTAAAGCTAGTGGCGTCTTACTATCCCAAGTCGCGGCCCGTTGACGAGGTGCTCCGGCTCACTGGGGCGGACCAGTTCGCCGGCCAGCGGACCACCAAGCTGTCCGGCGGCCAGGCGCAGCGGGCACGGTTCGCCGCAGCCCTGGTCGGCAATCCCGACCTTATGCTGCTCGACGAGCCGACGGCAGGGATCGACGTGGAGGGCCGGCGGGAGTTCTGGCAGGCGATGCGGCACTTCACCGAGTCAGGGAGGACCATCGTGTTCGCCACCCATTACCTGGACGAGGCCGATGCCTATGCCGACCGGATCGTGCTGGTGGCGCGCGGGCAGATCGTCGCCGATGGCCCCGCTACCGAGATCAAGGCCAGGGCGGGCTCCCGGACAATCCGGGCCACGCTGCCGGACGTCCCCGAGGACGTGCTCCGATCGCTGCCCGGCGTGGTGAGCGCGCAACGGCGCGGGAACGCGATCACCCTGGTGTGTTCCGATGCCGATACCGCTCTCAACGTCTTTCTGACCACGTTCCCCGCCGCACAGGACTTCGAAGTGCGCGGCGGCAGCCTGGAAGAGGCGCTGGTGGAGCTGACCGGGGACAAGGCCGCGATTGGAGCGCTGCGATGAGCGGCACCGTACACCTCAGGTACGAGATCCTGCGGACGCTGAGGAACCGGACGATCCTCGCCGTCACCTTGGCGCTGCCGCTGGTGCTCTACTACGCGGTGGCCCCCTCCAACCGGCACTCGCTGGCGGACGGCATCTCGTTCCCGCTCTACTTCATGGCCGGGATGGCGGCCTACGGGGCGATGTTCGCGGCGGTCACACCGGGAGCCCATATCGCGGCGGACCGGTCAAGCGGCTGGACCAGGGAGATGCGGATCACACCGCTGCGGCCCGGCACCTACTTCTCGGCCAAGGTAGTCACGTCCTACCTGATCGCGATCCCGACCCTGGTTCTGCTTTACCTGGCGGGCACCACGCTCGGTGTGCGGCTCGACGCCACCCAGTGGCTGAAGATGACGGGCTTGCTGCTCCTCGGCCTGGCTCCCTTCGTGGTGCTCGGGATCATCATCGGGCACCTGGCCTCGAGTACCTCGCTGACGCCCCTGGTAGGCGGAACCGTCGTCATTTTTTCCCTGCTCGGGGGTGGGTTCGGGGACTATTTCACGGGCGGGGTGATGCAGACGATCGTGCGGCTGCTGCCCTCCTACTGGCTGGTCCAGGCCGGGAAGATCGCGCGTGGCGGTGGCGGCTGGCCCGCCGAGGGATGGCTGGTGGTCGCCATCTGGGTGATCGTCCTCGTGCCGCTGGCCGTCCTTGCCTACCGGCGGGACACGAGCCGCGGCTAAGGCCGCCGGGCCAGCCATAAGCTAGCGACCGTTACCCGTTCTCCGGAAGAACCAGCGTGCCGAGGCAGAAGAACGCCGGCGCCGTGGCCACCGCCACGCACAGCCCTTCGATCATGATCGTGTAGAGGTAGTGGCCCGCGTAGGCCTCGCGCATCGCGTCGATGATGTACCGGTAGGGACCGGAGTGGATGGCCGCCCAGACATGCCCTCACCGCAATCCACGATAGTCCGCCACCTGGCCCAGATGCTGAGGGTAATCGGCACACTCTTCACCACGCCGACAGCGGAGCCGTAGTCGGCCATGACGGCACGATCCTGGCGGCAGGAACGGGGCCCAGCCATGTCACCCTAGCTGCAGGGCGGCACCGGCCTGTGGTTGACGGCGCCGAGCAGATGGCACGCGATCGCGGCGGCGGCGACCACGTTGAGCGAGTCGACCCCGGCCGCCAGCGCGTCGGGATGCATCGGGATGCGTACGGCCTGATCCGCCTCGTGCCGCCAGCGCGAGGACAGGCCGTCACCCTCGGTGCCGAGCAGCAGCGCCACCCGCTCCGCGGCCGCGATCTCGCCGATCGGCGCGGCGGCAGGATCCGGCGTCAGGGCCAGCAGCAGGAAACCCGCCGCGCGCAGCTCGGCCAGGCCGTCGTACCAGCCAGTCATCCGGGCGTATGGGATCGCGAACACGGCACCCATCGAGACCTTGACCGCGCGCCGGTACAGCGGGTCCGCGCACCGCGGGGACAAGATCACGGCGTCCACGCCCAGCGCGGCGGCGCAGCGGAAAATGGCCCCGACGTTGCCGTGATCGACCAGGTCCTCGAGCACGATCACCCGGCGGGCGGCGGCGCACAGCGCCCCGGGCTGCGGCAGCGGCGTGCGGCACAGCGACGCCAGCGCGCCGCGGTGGACGTGGTAGCCGGTGAGCCGTTCGGCGGTTTCGCCGGGGACGACGTAGACCGGGGCGGCGGTCGCGGGCAGGGCCGGGAGGTCACCCAGCCGGCCCTCGGCGAGCAGCACAGAACGCACCGGGTAACCCGCCGCCACGGCACGGCTGATCACCTTCGTCCCCTCCGCGATGAACAGCCCGTGCGCGGACTCCAGGTGAGTACGCAGCGCCACATCCGTCAGCCGGGTGTAGTCCGCCAGCCTCGGATCGTCCACGTCGGTCACGCGTTGCGTCATGCGTTGCGTCATGTGAGCTCCACCTTCATCGCCCGGGCCCTATCCAGCCGGCCAAGCCCCGCGAGCGTGAGCCCCTTGTGCAGCCTGGCCGCGGCGAGCCGCCCCCGTATCGCCGGCGTGGTGGCCTGGCCGAACCTGGCGTCCGCCTCGTCGTAGACGCCGACCGTCTCCTCCGGGCGGCCCAGCTCGCTGAGCAGGACTCCGACGTTGACCTCGGCGCTGATGTCACCCTCGTCGGCCAGGAACCGCATCGTCGTCAGGTTGGGGGCGAAGGCGCGTTCCCGGGTGGCGGCCGTGCCTACCGCCCACACCAAAGGAGATGACGGTGTCGGCAAGGGCCCGGTTGAGGCCGTTTCCCTATGGATATCACCCACAGCACCGGCGCGCACGCTGAAGCATCTCGGCCAGCCCGCTCAGGCCGCCTGCCGCGAGTTGGTGCGTCTCGCCGGTCATTGTCCTCGGACACGCCCAACTGCGCGAGGGCCCGGCGTTTTCGGGAAAGGACGTTGCCACCCCATCCATCGGGTCCAGACGTGACGGAACTGCTCGCGAATCTCGGGCACCCACGGGAAGCCCCCGCTGATCGCAGACGCCCCCGTGTCGAGCTTGAGTTCGAGATAGAGCTCATTGAAGAGCTTCGACTTCGTGTCGAAATAGACGAAGAGAGAGCCGTTGGAGACTCCCGCTTCCTCCGCGATCACCGCTGTTGCCCGGCGTCCCTGAAACCTGGCAGCCCGTCGGCGGCGAGCTCGCCCCTGGTCCGGACCTGGACGCTGGGCGCCTCGTCCGATGACGCGGACCGGCCCGTCAGGCGGAGCGTGCTCCGTCAGGTGGTGGTCTCATTTGATGATGCGGATCTCGCAGCGGGTCGCGGGTGCGGCGGTGATGCGCTCGTCGCCGGTGAGCAAGGTCGCTCCGGTCATCTCGGCCAGGGCCACGTAGGCGGCGTCATAGGGGGTGAGGTTCTCACGCAGTTCCCAGATGCGCGGCAGGAACGACGATGTGTGCCACCGTTCGACGGGCAGGATGATCAGGTCGGAGATCAGCTCGCCCGCCGCGGTGCGGTCATACTTCCCGCCGCGTACCAGTCCGCGCAGCGCGCTGATGACCTCGACGTCGAAGATCGAGGGGGCCTGGAAGACCGCGTCGGTGCCGGTGAGCAGGTCGGCGGCGCCTGATCCGGGTTCTGTCAGTGCGGTGACCGCGACGCTGGCGTCGAGGACGTACCCGCTCACGTCTCGTGCCGGTCCCGTTCGGCGCGTACCGCGGCAACGGCGTCGGACATGGTGACGGTGGAGCCGGTGGCTCTGGCACGGGCCTGGTTCCGCGCGACGATCTCGGCCATGCTGGGGCGCTCGGAGAGCTTCGTCAGCTCGCCGAGCAGGTAGGACTGCAGGGATTTGCCGGCGAGGGCGGCCTTGCGGGCGAGTTCGTCGCGCACGTCCTCAGGGACGTCGCGGACCTGGATCAACGGCATACATTCATTATGCATAACGTATAGACTGTTGTCGCGCCGGAGCAAGCGCAGCCGGAAAACAGGGACAAACCAAGTACCAGCCTCGGCTGCGTGGCCCCAGTCGGGCTCTTGTCAGGCCGGCACTGCACGGTGGTGGCTTGGCTGGCCATAGCCGCAGGCCGTTGACACGCAAGGCGATCGGTCAGTTGTAGAACTGAGGGCGCACGCAGATCGTCTGGTTCGGCGTAGGCAGCGGCTGTGCAGAGCGCTTCGCGTCCGAGAACTGCATCCGTGGGACTGAAATAAGGAGCGGTCTGTGGAACCGCCTCCGGTGAAACGGCGAAGACTGGCGATGCCGAGACTCACTTGATGTGCGGCACATCGGCTCCGCTTGATGTGCGGCACATCCTAGGTTTCTTTGTCCGGTCAAGGACCCGGCGTGACTGATCTTGGCATGCGCTGACGGTTTCGACTGGGACGACGGTGGATTCGGTCGCAGCTAACGCGTAAATCGGGCCGGGGCCACCTCCGACGGCTCGCTGTCTGCGCCCCATTGACCTAGTCGAACACGTGCGCGACCTACTCGCGTACCCAGTTGGCCGACCGATTTTGAACTGACAGTGAAGGGATCCCGTCAGCTGCGTTCCATCGTGCTTGCGATAGTAAGCGGATGGCGCGGGCGTGCCCTACCAGGCGGCATCCTGCCGGGAAGGCGATGGCCACCTGATCCGCGCTGACCGCAGAAGCTGCAAAGGCCCCCACCCAGACTGCCACGGGATACCCTGTCACGGGCGCTGAGTCTTCCGCGCTCGGCACTGGCTGGATAGGATCCGGGCAGGACGCCGGCGCCAGGAGGCGGGCATGGCCGAAGAGGTCACAGCGCGGGTCAGCCGGTACATCCTCGACGGGTCAGATGACGTCCACCGATGACGTCCGATGACGTCCACGGCTCGGCAGGCGAGCAGCCGATTATTTACGGCTGCCATTGAGGGTGAGAGGGCTTGGTAGCCGCGCGCAGATTTACTTTTCGGTGTCTGGGGTGCTGGTCAGGGTGCGAACGCAAGGCTCAGGATTACTGGCTGGGTATGGCGTGCTCTAGCGCGGTCAGGCTGGCCAGCAGGTCCTCGCCGGCGCTGGTCTGGACCCAGTGCCTGATGAGGGTCGGCAGGGGCCGGGGAAGCGTGACGGGCATCGTGGTGCGTACGCCGGTTACGTCTAGGAGCATGTCCCGTAGTTGCTCGGGCGGGGTGCCTGGCGTGGGGATGCAGACGATCCGGCCGAACGGGCTGGACCGGTCTGACGTTTCGTCCCGGAGGTCGGCCAGGGGCAGGCGGGTGATGCGGTGAAGGCCGGGATGGTCGCTCGCCCACCGGGGAGTGCGTGCCCGGCTGGCGATGATGCTGGCGGTGTCGTCTGTGCTGATGTTGGGCGGGATGTTTCCGATGACGACCGTCCTGCGGTGGTCGCTGATGCTGACCTGGGCCTGCAGGCTCAGCTCGGCCCGGCGGCCCGCCGCCAGCGCCGTGAGGTCCCCGGCGACGGTGCAGCCGGTCAGGAAGTAAGGCAGTCCGACGATGGCGGTCAGCTCCGCGTCTGTCACGCCCGGCCGCTTGATGGCCTCGCGGGTCGCATCGATGACCGCGTGCGGGCGAAACGGCGGGCGGAGCCCCTCACGGTAGGTGCTCCCGTTGATGATGGCGATGGGCAGCGGGGCCATCTCGCCGCGCTCGGCGGCGAGGGCGGCCCTGCCAGCCCGCGTGACCCGCGCCTCGGTGTACCGGAAGTTCGCGGGCGGGTCGTTCCCTCGGCTGCCGAAATTACCCTGGCCCTGAACCAGGTTGACTGGCATGGTCCAGGGCCGGGCTAGGTCCACGAGGACCTCGTAGGCGTAGCCGGGTGCCAGGCCAATGCGCTCCTCCACACGGGCCAGCGCCTTGTCGCACCTGAGAGGGCATCTAGAGCATGAGCGTGGTAGTTCGTTCCAGTGATTCCGGTTCCCGGTACGTCCGGTGATGGTGGCATGCGACAGGGTTTGCGGATCGTGGCAGCCATCCGGGTTGCGGTTGTCTGTAGCCAGAAGCGTGTCTAGGGCGGAGATAAACGGGAATCTCCCGGGGCCGAGGATGCCGGGTACCGGGCACGGGGCGTGACATCGTCGGTTTCCGTGACGGAACGACGCCTGTACCCCAGCGACATCTCCGATGCCCGGTGGGCCCTGATCGAACCGGTCCTTTCCGCCTGGCAGCGTGACCGGCTGGCCCGCAGCCCGGTCCCGCAGCGGCCCAAGTACGAGCTGCGGGAGATCTGGAACGCGCTGCTGTACCTGAACCGCACCGGCGTGCAGTGGCAGTACCTGCCGCACGACTTCCCGCACTACCAGTCCGTGAACTCCTACTACAACGCCTGGCGCGATGAGGGCATCTTCGAGCAGCTCAACGCGGACATGACCCGGCTGGCCCGGATCAAGGCCGGCCGCGACGCCGAGCCGACGGCCGCCATTACCGACACCCAGTCGGTCAAGACCTCGGGCAACGTGCCCGCGGCCGGCCAGGGAACCGACGCGGGCAAGAAGATCGTCGGCCGCAAGCGCGGCATCGTCACAGACACCCTCGGGCTGCTGCTGGCCGTCATCGTCGTCGCGGCCAGCGTCACCGAGAACGCGGCGGGCACGCAGCTTCTCAGCCA
>JBEKGC010000002.1:0-67256 GCA_050013055.1 Streptosporangiaceae bacterium | reverse complement strand
ACCGGCAGCAGGTGACCGATCTTCCTGTCCGCGTTGTTCACCACGGCGTCAAACACGGCCATGTCGCGCAGCCCGGCATGATCGGCGCGGCGGGACAACGCGATCAGGTCCACGTCCGTGTCGTGGTCGATCCACAGCTGGCACATGCCGGGACCGAACGGCCCGTCCCGCAGCACGGTGGGCGGGACCACGTCCCAGCCCGCCGCGCGGGACACGGCGTAGGCCGCGACCTCCCGGCCCGCCAGCGTGCCGGTGGGGAAATCCCACAGCGGGCGCTCGCCGGCGACCGGCTTGTAGACGCAGGCAACCCGGTTTTCCTGGCTGTTCTGGGTCTTCTGGCTCTTGGAACTGGCCAGCTTGCGCCCTGGCACGCTGACCGTGCAATAGAGCGTCGCGTTGGACGCGTCGACCAGGCGCCCTTCGACCTCTAGCTTCCCGCTTGAGAGCAGTTCGAGCGCGGCCTGCTCGCCGTCTTCGTCGTCCGGTCCTGATCGCTTCGGGTCAAGCATGGCCGGCGCGGTGACCGTTCTGCCGCGGGCAGACGTGTCCGTCGGTATCCAGCGGCAGACCACAGAGCGGGCACGGCGGCCGGCCCGCCTGCACGATCTTGGCGGCGCGCTGGGCGAAGGCGCGCGCGGCCTCCGGCGTGATCCGCACCCGCAGCACTCCGGGCCCGTCCGCGGGAAGGTCCTCGGCCAGCGGCTCGACCGGCTCATCGGATTCTTCCTGCGCCTCGATGACGACCATGCCGCCGTCCCCGTCCCAGGCCAGGGCGATCGCACCTACCCGGAAATCCTCGAGCAGCGGCAGGTCGAGCGGCGCGTCGTCCGGCAGACCGGCGGGCGTTACGGCAGGCACCTCAGGCGACCCGCCGGTGCGCCTGAGCACTTCGTCCAGTAGCTCGTCGATGCGTTCGGCGAGCAAGCTCACCTGGAATTTCTCCAGTACGACACTGGTCACACGACCGCTGGAGGTGGCCTGCAGGTAGAAGATCCGTTCCCCAGGCTGCCCGACCGCGCCGGCCACGAACCTGTCCGGCGGGTCATAGAAATAGACCGGCATAGTCCTATCCTCGCGTGTCCGCCGATTGCTGGCGAGCTGGGGGTGAAGTGGGCGAAGGGTCAGAAGGGATCACCACGACGGGCCGCCTCCCCGGCGCATCGGCGCGCTGGGTTCCGTTGGCCGCTGGGCCGCCCGCCCCTGGAGGGAACGCCGGGGGCGCTGTATCCGCTCCGCCGGACCCGCCACCGACGACCGCATCGCCGGCCGCGCTGGCGCGGTCGTGCCCGCCGCGTGGCATGAGATCATCCATGCCACCTCCTCTGTCGTTCATCCGGACCAGGAAGGGCCGCATTGGCGTATACCTGATGACGGTTAGTGAGCACGGATCTGCCTGGATTCGCTGACTCTGGTCGAGGTGCAATCCCAGGCTATCGGCCACGATGGCCTTGATGACATCACCGTGCGAACAGATGAGATAGGTAGCGTCCTGGCCGAGCCTGGCATTCCATTCCCTGACCGCGGCCACCGCTCGGTGCTGCATGCCAGGCATCGACTCGCCGTCCGGACCGGGGAACGTCACCGCGCTCGGGTGTGCTTGCACCACGCGCCACAGCCGCTCCTGCGCCAGCTTCTTCAGGGGCTTGCCGGTCCAGTCCCCGTAGTGGCATTCCCCCACCCGGTCCTCGGTGAGGACTGGCTGGCCGTCCCTGGTCGCCGCGATCGCCGCCGCCGTCTGCTGGCAACGTTCCAGCGGGCTGCTGACAATAGCGTCAAGGGGAAGCGGGGCCAGCCGGGCCGCCAGCGCAGCCGCCTGGGCCCGGCCTCGGTCATCGAGCGAGATACCAGGCGTCCACCCGGTCAGCACATGGCCGGTTGTCGCGGTAAGGCCGTGCCGGACCAGCAGAAGCGTCGTCACGTTGTCCGACTCTAGCCGGTCCTGTCACTCAGAAGACGCGGCTTCCCCGGCCAGGGGCGCGGGACGCGGGCGCGGGCTGCGGGCCGCAGGGCGCGGCTACTCCGCAGCAGTCAGCCCGTGCGGGTCGTCCTGGAGGACGAATATCGCGGACCCGAACTCGAGCCGGTCCCCGGCTCGCACCGGGACGGTCTCCCGGACCAGCCAGCCGTTCAGCCTGGTGCCATTGTGGGATCCGAGGTCGTTGAGCGACCAGCCGCCGGCGCCACGCACCAGTTCGGCGTGCCGCCGGGACACCGACAAGTCAGCCAGGCATAGGTCGCAGTCACGAGTCCGCCCGATGATGAAGCGGTCACCGCGGCCCGGCGGGAAGAAAAGCGGCGCCGGCCCGGCCGCCGATCCGGGCGCCCGGGCGGACTGGCCAGGTGCAGCACCCGCCCCAGACCCGGGGCTCTGGCCGGACCCGGGGCTCTGGCCGGGTTCGTAACCCGGGCCGGGTTGGTAGCCCGGACCTGAGCCGGGGAACGGACGAGAGCCGCCGTACCTGACCACCTGATCGGGGGTCCGGCTCGGGTGTCCGGGGCGGCCAGGAAGCCGCACCGCCCGCAGCACGGTCCTGATCCGGGCCAGGAACCGGAGCCGCCGGGGAGGCAGGTCGGTGAACAGGCCAGCCAGCTGGCCGTGGTTACGCGCGTCCAGGGCGGTCTGCATGCGGTACACGAAGGTCTCGTGCGAGAGCCGGCCTTCGACGAACTCGTTCCTCAGCTCGTTGACCGCGTGGTCGCGATCCGCATCGGAGGCACGGAGAGATTCCGGTGTTGTGGGCGTGTCCGCCGTCGACCCTCCCATGAATGGAGTATCGGCATCATCCCTCCGAAGGGCAAGGGCCGGCCGAAGATCGCCACCGGCCACTTACCTGGGTTAGGTCATCTGCTCTCCGCTGCGCCCGGCGGCGATCATGGTCGAGCTGCCGACGGCCGCACCGTCCGGGGTCTGCAGCGGGAAGTGGCACGCGGCCACGTGGCCCGGGCCGAAGGAACGGAGCTCAGGCTCCTCGGCGGCGCAGCGGTCCTGGGCGAACGGGCACCTGGTACGGAACCGGCACCCCGACGGCGGGTTCACCGGGCTGGGCAGCTCACCCTTGATGGTCGTGCCGGTCTTGGCTCGCTCCGCGGTCGGATCGGGCACCGGGATGGTGGCGATCAGGCCTGCCGTGTAAGGGTGGGCGGCCCGCTCGTAGATGTCGTCCCCGGAGCCGAGCTCGACCATCTTGCCCAGGTACATGACGCCGATCCGGTCAGCCATGTACTTGACCACCGCGAGGTCGTGCGAGATCACCACGTAGGTCAGGCCGTGCGAGGCCTGCAGCCGCTTCATCAGGTTCAGCACCTGCGCCCTGATCGACACGTCAAGCGCGCTGACCGGCTCATCCGCCACGATGAGCCTGGGGTTCACGGTGAGCGCCCGGGCCAGGCCGATGCGCTGGCGCTGGCCGCCGGAGAACTCGTGCGGGTAGCGTTCCACCGCGTTCCGCGGCAGCCCGACCTCGCTGAGCAGCTCGAAGACACGTTCCCGCTGCGCCCGCTTGCTGCCGAGATGCTGGACGGCGAGCGGCTCGGCGATGATGGTGCCGACCCGCATCCTCGGGTCCAGCGAGGACTGCGGATCCTGGAACATCAGCTGCAGGTCGCGGCGCTTGCGGCGCAGATCGGCTCGGTGCAGCTTGGACACGTCCTCGCCGTTGACCGAGATCGAGCCGGAACTCGGCCGCTCCAGGGCCACGATCAACTTGCCGATCGTGGTCTTGCCGCACCCCGATTCGCCGACCAGTCCGAATGTCGTGCCCGCCGGGACAGCAAAGGAAACGTCTGAAACGGCCTTGACGCTCGAGACCCGGCGCTGCAGGATGGCGCCGGAGGTGACGGGGAATTCCTTGACCAGGTTCCGCAGCTCGAGCAGCGGGGCCACGCCGTTGCCGTTTGTCGCGGCCACCTCGACGCGCCGCTCTGTTACCTCCAGGCGCCCGTCCGCCGTCTCGGTCAGGCCGCTGGCCACCACCACGACCGCCTCCCCGGCCGCTGGCTCTTCCTCCGCCGCCGGCTCCCCGGCGGTCACGGGCTGAGCCTCCGGGGTGGCACCAGATGGGACGTCGTCGGCCAGCGGGGCATCGTCGGCGTAGCCGATCGTGTCACCGGCCGCGGCCTGGGCCAGGCTGGTGGCGTCCGATCCCGCCAGGCCGGTGCTGACCGCGTCCGGGCCGCCTTGGCCGATCACCGCCAGCGTCAGCGGGCCGTCCACCGGGTGCCAGCAGGAAAACCTGTGATCGAACGTCTTTCCTGACAGGGACGGCTCTTCGGTCCGGCACTTGTCCGTGGCCCGGGTGCACCGGGCCGCAAACCGGCAGCCCTGCGGCGGATGGGCCAGGTCAGGCGGCAGGCCGGGGATGGCGTGCAGCGCCTTTTTCGTGTCCTGATTCAGCTGCGGGATCGAAGCGAGCAGCGCCTGGGTGTACGGATGGTGCATCTCCTCGAAGAGGACAGCCGCGTCGGCCGTCTCCACCACCCGGCCGGCGTACATCACGTTGACCCGGTCGGCGTGCCCGGCAATCACGCCCATGTCGTGCGTGATCAGCAGCATCGCCATGCCGAGCCGGTCCTTCAGGTCCCTGAGCAGGTTGAGGATCTGGGCCTGAATGGTGACGTCGAGAGCCGTCGTCGGCTCGTCGGCGATGAGCAGCTTGGGCTCGCAGGCCAGCGCCATGGCGATCATCACCCGCTGCCGCAGGCCGCCGGACAGCTGATGCGGATAGTCCTTGAGCCGCTCCTTCGGCCGCGGCAGGCCGACCAGGTTAAGCACTTCCACGGCCCGGTCGAGCGCTTCCGCCTTGGAGGCGTTCCTGTGCAGCCGCACCGGCTCGCTGACCTGGTAACCGATGGTTTTGGTCGGGTCGAGCGAGGTCAGCGGATCCTGGAAGATCATGGCGATGTCGTTGCCCCGGATCCGGCGCAGCTCTTCTTCTTTCAGGCCCACGATCTCGCGGTCGTTGAGCTTGATCGAGCCGTTGACGATCGAACCGCCCGGGGGAAGCAGGCCCATGATCGACAACCCGGTCATAGACTTGCCGCAACCCGACTCCCCGACGACGCCGAGGGTCTCGCCGGCCTCGACCTGCAGATCGACGTTGCCCACGGCCTGCACGACGGAACTGGTGAGCTTGATGTGGGTCGACAGGTTCTGGATATCAAGGACTGGGGCCATCTGGCCGGCTACCTCTCGTTGATGGTGAACTTCGGTGATCGTCGCGCCTGCGCCGCAGGCCCAGGCCGTTACCGGCGTCTGAGCCTTACGTCCATCGAGTCGCGCAGCGCGTCGCCGATGAAGTTCAGCGCCATCACCGTCAAGACGATGCAGGCTCCCACCGGGTAAATCAGCCACCAGTAGCCGTCCTGCAGGAACCCGACGCCATTGGAGAGCTGGTCCCCCCAGTCCACGTTCGGGTAGTGCAGGCCGAAACCGAGGAAGCCGATGTAGGCGACAGCCAGGATGGCGTCCGCGACCTGGAAGGTCACGTTCACGATGACCACGCCGAGCGCGTTGGGGATCAGGTGCCTGCTGATCAGCCGCCAGGAGGTCGCGCCGGCTGTGCGCGCCGCCAGGACGAAATCTCGTTCTCTCAAGGTGAGCACTTCACCGCGGACCAGCCGGGCCGGGACGGGCCAGGCGAACAGGCCGATGACCAGGCTTAGCGACAGCACCGTCGCGCCGAACTTCACCGCCAGGATCAGGACCACGAACAAGAACGGGATGGAGAGGAACACGTCGACCACGCGCATCATGACCGAGTCGACGATGCCGCCGGCCAGGCCCGCGACAGCGCCCCACAGCGTGCCGACCACGATGGCGACGAACGCGGCGAAGAAGCCGATCTCCAGCGCGGCCTGGCCGCCCAGCATCATGCGGCCCAGTTCATCGAACCCGAGGTTGTCGGTGCCGAGCAGGTCCGACCCGGACGGCGGCAAGTTCGCGTTGAGGTCGTTGGTGTCGATTTGGTTGGTGTGGTAAATATGCGGGCCGACAAAGCAGAAAAGTATAAAGAACAGGAGTATGCCGAAGCCGACGACGGCGAGCCGGTTGCTTGTGAACTCGCGCAGGGCGAGCCGCCAGCCGCTCTGGATCGCTCCTACCTGACCGCCCTCGGCCTCGAAAGCCCGGTTCATGTCCGTCTGCGGCATCGATGGCATCGCCATGGCCTGCTCCTTTTTCCTTAGCCTGACCGGTCAGGCCAGCCGGATGCGCGGGTCGGCGATAGTCAGCGCCAAGTCCGCGACTAGGTTTCCGACGACGACGAGAACGGCGCCCACCAGCGTGTAGGCGAGCAGGACCGAATAGTCCGCCTTGCCCAGGCTGTTGAAGAAGAGCAGCCCGAGCCCGGGGTAATTAAACACATACTCGGTGATCAGGTTGCCGGCCAGCAGGATCGGCAGCGAGATACCGACCAGCGTCACCATCGGCAAGCTGGCGTTGCGGACCAGGTGCCGGCTCAGCACGAGCCGCTCAGGCAGGCCCTTGGCTCGCGCCACCTTGATGTAGTCCTGGGCCAGGACCTCCATCGACGAGGACCGCATGTACCTGGAGAAGCTGGCCACGGTGACGGCCGTGAGCGTGACGATCGGCAGCGTCATGGAGTGCCAGTCCCCCATGACCGTCCAGACCGAATTGGACTGGTCCGCCTCGAAGTTGAAGATCGGGAACGTGAGCGAGAACACCTGGATCAGGATCAGCCCGAGGAAGAACGAGGGCATCGAGTACAGGATGAAGGCGGCGCTCGTGGCCACGTTGTCCCCGATGGAGTTGCGCTTGACCGCCTGGAACATGCCGAGCGGCAGGGCGATCACGATGGCGAGCAGCAGCGAGATCCCGGACAGGTAAGCACTGCGCCCAGCGCGCTCCTTCAACAGCGCCACCACGTTCTGGTTGTCCGCGTAGGAGAAGCCCAGGTTGCCGTGCAGGCAATTGTTGACGTAGTGCAGGTACTGCACGACGAGCGGGTCGTCGTAGCCGTTGTCCTTGTTCCACGCGGCGACGGCGGCTGCGTTGGCGCGCAGTCCGAGCACGTCCCTGGCCGGCGACGGGTAAATCGCGTGCAGCAGGACGAAGATGAAGATCAACACGCCGATGACCACCAAGATCGAGGTGACGATCCGGCGTGCTAGGTAGGTGACCATTCTCCTGCCTTCCCTCCGCGGCGATCCGCCGCGAACCGGACGGTGACACGGTATGCCGTATGACCATGTACCGCCCGAACCGCTGCCCTGGTCTCCGGTGTATCACCGGAGACCAGGGCAGTCCAGCGCCCGAGGAGGTTACTTAGTGAAGAACCAATACTCTGGCGTCGCGTAGTACTGCGTCAGGTTCTCGAACGACGGCTGCGTGCCGGAGATGCTGGTCTTCCAGGCCCAGATGTAGTCCGGGTTCGGCTGGAACTGCACCGGCTGGTTCATGGTGAGGAACGAGGCTTCGTTCTTCACCGCCGTCGGGTCGCCGCCGGAGATGGAGGCGTTGATCAGGGAATCGGCTGTCGGGTTGCTGTAGTCGCCGACCTGGTTGGTCCCGCCGGTGTTGAACAGGCCGAACGTGGTCGCGTACGGCACGTCGGTCTCACCGCCGAAGTCCTCCATCGCCCACTTGTTCTCGTTCGCCGGAGCGGACGGGTCCAGGTAGTTGGAGATCATGTAGTTGAAGTTGCTGCCGGACAGGGTGATCTTGATGCCGGCCTGCAGCGCCTTCGACACGAAGTCGGTGGCCTGGTCGCCGATCAGGGTCGGCTGGGTGCTGTAGATGTAGTTGAACGCCAGCTTGGTGCCCGCGGGGATGCCCGCGCCGCAGTCACCGGCCGCGGTGCCCGCCTTCGCGCAGGTGTCGGTGCCGCCGGAGACCACGTTCCAGCCGTTGCTCTTCAGCAGGCTTTCCGCGGTCGACACGCTGAACGGATACGGGTCGGTCGCCGCGTCAGCGGGCAGGTACGGGCTCTGCGGGTAGGCCGGGATCGGCCCGTAGGCCGGAGCGCCCGCCTTGTGCATGAACGCGTCGATCCAGCCCTGCTGGTCCACGAGGTGGGCCAGCGCCTGGCGGACGTACAGCTGGGCGATGATGTTGTTGAAATCGCCCGTCTTGTCCTTGAAGTTGTAGTTGGCGAAGGTCATGCCGTAGTCGGGCTCGCCGACGTAGTTGTAACCGCCGCGCAGGACCTGCGACAGCTGCGGCACGTCGTCCTGCGGGACGTAACCCACGTCGATGCTGCCCGACTTGACCGCGTTGAACTCGGCCGTGTCCGAGGTGAACGGAACACCCTGGAAGTTGGACATCTTCGCCACGTGCGGGCCGCCGTAGGTGGTGTTGGGCACCATCGTGAAGCCGCCGCTCGTGGTGTTGTAGGCGGACAGCTTGTACGGCCCGTCCACGACCTGCCAGAGCGGGTTGGTCGCGTAGGTGCTCAGCGACTTGGACTGGGCGGTCAGGAAGGCGAAGACCTTCGCCATGGTGGCCGGGGTCCAGCCGGACGCCGGGACAACCGAGCCGGTGGCCGAGGTCTTGGCCCACAGGAAGCTCGGCAGCGGGATCAGCGGTCCCTGGCCGAGCAGGTCATTGGTGAAGTAGCTCGGGTTGACGGCGGAGCTGAGGTTCATGACCAGGGTGGTCGAGTTCGGCTCCGACGTGCTGACCAGGTTGTCCGGGAAGTGGCCGGGCACGTAGCCCTCCCAGTTCGCCGGGGACGCCTTGACCGCGGCCTTGATCAGGTCGACGAAGAAGAGCAGGTCGTTGGCGGTGATGGGCTGGCCGTTCGACCACTTGTAGCTGCTCTTCAGCGAGACCGTCACCGTCTTGTCACCATTGGTGTAGGTGGCCGGGTTGGCGATGCTCATCGGCGGATCGAGCTCGGGGACGACGCCGTTGACCGTCCAGTAGAGCGGCCGCCACATCTCCCAGATGAAGCTGAAGTTGTTGAACACCGAGTTGGAGGCCGACGGCACGAGCGGCAAGATCCAGTTCGGGGAGGCACCGGGCGGAATCGCCCAGCTCACGGTCCCCGCCTTCTGGGTCCCCGTCGCCTGCGCGGGCACCGACCCGATCGCGCCGGGAGGCGTGACGGCCCCGCCCTGGGTGTTGCCTGATCCACCGCTGCTGTTACTGCTGCTGCTACAGGCGGCAAGCGCGGTGATGCTCGCCACTCCGAGGACGAGCGCCCCGACGCTCCTGCTTCGGATCTTCATCATCGGCCCTCCCTCCTCGCGCTGTTCGCGCTTCTGGTCCGTCCTGGGGTCATCAGGTTGTCGCCCTTCTCTTCTCTGTTTCGCCGGTGATCCGCTCCGCACCGTCGCGGGGCGCTGGGTGGCAGGCCCCTTAACGCGCACGGCCCGTTTCCCCGGCACATCCGGCGCGGCTCATGCTGAGCCGGCCGGTGAGCTACCGGTGTTATGAGTTAGCGGAAGCGTAAGTTCCATATTGCATCGATCTCTCGCCAAAAATGTCACAACTTGCCATCAATCCCCTGGCGGCAACGTCCCGTCGCGCCACGTGTACCATCCGGATATTTCCGGATCCAACCACTTATGTTAACTTTCGTCACACGAAGCACACACACCGCAGACGCTTGAAGGCTTACCGCGCGGAGACGGTCTCGCCGCAGAATCTGCGTCCAGAGTCGCTGCCGCCACCAAGAACCTCAGCGGGCCGTCGCCGCCTCTACTCCTTCGGTACCTCAGTGGCTCTACCCTGCTCGCGACTACCAAGAGTCACTGGTTAGCAATCCGTATACAAATTGTTACTCCGTGCTGACATCTCACGGCGCAAGCGTGACTCCTGCGGTGTCCTGAGCATCATGGGCCGCTTTAGGTTGAGATGATAAACCCCGCGTCACGGCGCCCTTAGGGTGCCCCTGGAAAACGCCGGTTTTCCCGGTGAAATGGCGACCTTGCCGCCCATGGCGCGCGGGACGGAGGGCCCGGACATTGACTCGCACGGGTTCCGGCCTCAATCGCCCGCGGTTAAATAACAAATTGACCATCAATTCATAACACATCGAAAACAATGGCCGCTGACGGGT
The DNA here is from genome assembly GCA_050013055.1 of Streptosporangiaceae bacterium. Taxonomy (GTDB): domain Bacteria; phylum Actinomycetota; class Actinomycetes; order Streptosporangiales; family Streptosporangiaceae; genus Palsa-504. The sequence goes on along the minus strand of JBEKGC010000002.1, from coordinate 57,237 downwards.
CTCGGCGCGCGCTGTGGCTGCGGCCGCGGCCCGGACGACGGACCAGTGAGACGGCACGGCGGCTCACCGGAACCGGCGGCTCACCGGAACCGGCGGCTCACCGGAACCGGCGGCTCACTTGAAAATGACGGTGCGCCGGCCGTGCCGCAGGATGCGGTGCTCGGCGTGCCAGCGCACGGCCCGGGCGAGCGCCACCCGCTCGGCGTCACGGCCGATGGCGGCCATGTCCTCCGGGCTGCTCGTGTGGTCCACCCGGGCGACTTCCTGCTCGATGATCGGACCCTCGTCGAGGTCCTCGGTGACGTAGTGCGCGGTCGCGCCGATCAGCTTCACGCCGTGCGCGTGCGCCTGCCGGTAGGGCCCTGCCCCCTTGAAGCTCGGCAGGAACGAATGGTGGATGTTGATGATGCGGCCCGTCATCTTGGCGCACAGGTCCGGCGACAAGATGCGCATGTACCTGGCCAGCACCACGAAATCGATGCTCAGCTCGCTGACCAGGTCGAGCACGCGGCCCTCCGCGCGCTGGACAGACACCGGTTCGCTGCCGACCGGCACGTGCTCGAACGCGACGCCATGCGCCGCCGCGAGCGGCGCCAGGTCGCGGTGATTGCCGACGACCAGCGGGATGTCGATGCGCAGTGACTCGGCCGCCCGCCGGTACAGCAGGTCGTTCAGGCAGTGCCCGGCCTTGGACACCATGATCAGCACCCGGGGCCTGACCGCGACGTCATGCAGTTCCCAGTCCATGCCGAACTCGGCGGCCACCGGGATGAAGCCGGAGTACAGGCCGCCGGCCGAAGCGGTCTCCGCGGGCAGGGTCTCCGCGGGCAGGGTCTCCACGTGCACCCGCATGAAGAACCGGCTCGCCCCGGCCAGGGTCCGGTCCGCGAACTGCTGGCTGTCGAGCACGTTGCAGCCCGCCTCGTGCAGGTACGCCGCCACGGCGTGCACGATCCCCACCCGGTCAGGACACGACAGGGTGAGCACGTACTCGGCCATCAGGCGCCCACCGCGTGCACGCCCCCGTCGACGTGAATAATCTCTCCCGTGGTGGCGGGAAACCAGTCGGACAGCAGGGCCACGCAGGCCCGTGCGGTCGGCTCCGGATCGCCGATGTCCCAGCCCAGCGGCGCCCGGCTGCCCCAGACGTCCTCGAACCGCTCGAACCCGGGTATGGACTTGGCCGCCATGGTGCGCAGCGGTCCCGCCGCCACCAGGTTGACCCGTACCTTCTTCTCACCCAGATCGCGGGCCAGATACCGGGCACACGATTCCAGCCCGGCCTTGGCCACGCCCATCCAGTCGTAGCCGGGCCAGGCCACGCTCGCGTCGAAATCCAGCCCCACGACCGACCCGCCGCCGCCCATCAGCGGCAGCGCCGCCATCGTGATCGCCTTCAGCGAGTACGCCGAGACCTGCAGCGCGGTCGCGACGTCGGGCCACTTGGTGTACAGGAAGTTGCCCCCCAGAGCTTCTTCCGGGTTCGCGTACGCGACCGCGTGCAGCACGCCGTCCAGGCCGTCGACATGCTCAGAGACTCGTTCGGCCAGGGAGGCGAGGTGGTCATCGTTGGTCACGTCAAGCTCGAGGACCGGCGGCGGCGACGGCAGCCGCTTGGCGATCCGTGCCACCAGGCTCAGCCGGCCGAAGCCCGTCAGAACCACGGACGCGCCCTCCTGCTGAGCCACCCGGGCCACGTGAAACGCGATCGAGGCGTCCGTGATAACCCCGGTCACCAGGATCCGCTTGCCCGCCAGGATTCCCATAGTTAACTCCATTTCCTCGGGGGGACGATCCCCCCCCAGACCCCCCCGGATTTTCGGGGGGCTGCCCGCCCCCTGGGCCCCCTGGGCCCCCCTGGCGGGGGGCTGGTAGGCGGGAGCAGGCCATTGAGGCCCTGCCACCGCCTAGTGTCCCATCCCTAGCCCGCCGTCGACGGGGATGACGGCACCGGTGATGTAGGCCGCGTCCTGGCCGGCCAGGAAGGCTACCGTGGCGGCCACCTCCTGCGCCGAGGCGTAGCGAGCGAGCGGGATCGCGGCCATGATGGCGGCCTTCCTGGCCTCCGGCAGGTCCGCCGTCATGTCGCTGTCCACGAAACCGGGCGCGATCACGTTGGCGGTGATGCCGCGCGACCCGAGCTCGCGAGCCAGCGACCTGGCCAGGCCGACCAGGCCGGCCTTGGACGCGGCGTAGTTAGCCTGCCCGGCCGACCCGTACAGGCCCACCACGGAGGAGATAAAGATCAGCCGTCCGCGGCGCATCTTCATCATGCCGCGTACCGCCCGCTTGGCCACCCGGTAAGCGCCGGTCAGGTTGGTGTCGAGCACCGCGCAGAAATCGTCCTCGCTCATCAGCGCGAGCAGCTGATCGCGGGTCACCCCCGCGTTGGCCACCAGGACCTCGACCGGCCCCTGGCCGGCTTCTGTGGCTGCGAACGCCGCATCGACCGAAGCGGCGTCCCGCACGTCGCAGCGGACCACCGCCAGATCCTCCACCGGCTCGCCGGAACGCGAGGTCACCGTGACGCTGTCGCCGTCCGCCGTGAGCCGTCGCGCGATGGCCAGCCCGATACCGCGGTTCCCTCCGGTCACGAGCACGGAGCGCCCCATAGTCACCCCTTTCCTGGCCACCCGAGGGTACCGCAGGCGCCACGAGCACGTGCTATAGACTCACGCCGCGTGGACGACCACCAGCCGGGAATCGACCCGGAATTCACGGCGCTGCCGCTGCGGGAACTGGCCGACGCGGCGCTCACCCAGGCCAAGAGCCTCGGCGCTCAGCACGCCGACTTCCGGGTGGAACGTATCAGGAGCCAGCAGGTCGGCTTGTCCGACGGCAGCCCGCAGACCATGTCCGACGCCGATGACACCGGCCTGGCCGTCCGGGTGATCGTCGACGGGACCTGGGGCTTCGCCGCAGCCGTCGACCTGGACCCGGACTCGGCGGCGCGGGCCGCTCGCCAGGCCGTCGAGGTGGCCAAGGTCGCCGCCGCTATGAACACAGAACCCATCGATCTCGCCCCCGAACCCGCTTACGGCGACGTGAGCTGGGTGTCCGCCTACCAGGTCGACCCGTTCACGATCAGCATGGCGGACAAGGTGGCCCTGCTGGCGCAGTGGAGCCACACCCTGCTGGCGCACGCCGCCGTCAGCCACGTGGACGCCTCGCTGCAGCAGGTCAGGGAGTGCAAGTTCTACTCAGACGGCGCCACCACGGCCACCCAGCAGCGGGTCCGCCTGCAACCGGAGATCACCGCCGTCGCGGTCACCGACGACGGCAGGTTCGACACCATGCGGACGCTGGCCCCGCCGGCCGGGCAGGGGTATGAGTTCCTCACAGGTAAGGGCTGGGACTTCGCCGCTGAGCTGGCCGAGCTGCCTGACCTGCTGGCGGCCAAGCTCGGCGCCCCCACCGTCGAACCGGGGCGGTACGACCTGGTGATCGACCCGTCCAACCTGTGGCTCACCATCCACGAATCGATCGGGCATGCCACCGAGCTCGACCGGGCCCTGGGGTACGAGGCCGCCTACGCCGGCACCTCGTTCGCCACCATGGACAAGCTCGGCACCCTCCAGTACGGCTCCGACGTCATGCACGTCACCGCCGACCGCACTGCCGAGCATGGCCTGGCCACCATCGGTTACGACGACGAAGGCGTAGCCAGCCAGTGCTGGGACCTGATCGCAGGCGGCATCTTGACCGGTTACCAGCTTGACCGCCGGATGGCGATGCTGACGGGCTTCGGCCGCTCGAACGGGTGCGCGTTCTCCGACAGCCCTGGCCACATGCCGCTGCAGCGAATGGCTAACGTGTCCCTGCAGCCCGAACCCGGCGGCCCGTCCGCCGAGGACCTCATCGCCGGGGTGGAGAACGGGATTTACGTCCTGGGCGACAAGAGCTGGTCGATCGACATGCAGCGGTACAACTTCCAGTTCACCGGCCAGCGGTTCGTCAAGATCAGGAACGGGAAGCTGGCCGGGCAGCTGCGCGATGTCGCCTACCAGGCCACCACCACCGACTTCTGGGGCTCGATGGAGGCCGTCGGCGGACCGCAGACCTACGTGCTCGGCGGCGCGTTCAACTGCGGCAAAGGCCAGCCCGGCCAGGTCGCCCCGGTAAGCCACGGTTGCCCGGCCGCGCTGTTTCGCGGCGTGCGGATACTTAACACCTCAGCCGAGGGGGTCTCATGAACTCCGGGCACTCACCCCAGGACACCGTGGAGCTGGCCCTGAACCTCGCCCGCGGTGACGACTGCGTCGTCATCGCGGAGGAATCCTCCACCGCCAACCTGCGCTGGGCGGGCAACACGCTTACCACCAACGGCGTGTCTGCCTCCCGCCAGGTCACCGTCATCGCCATCGACCGGCGCGCGGGCCGGGGCGCCTCGGCGGGCGTGGTGTCCCGGACCGGCGTCCGGCCCGACCAGATAGAAGACGTGGTCAGGGAGGCCGAGCACGCGGCCGCCGAAGGTTCGCCCGCCGAGGATGCGGAAGAGCTGGCCGGGCGGACGCAGGCCGGGCCGTTCGGCCATAAAAATCCCGGCTGGGACTCCCCCGCTGGTCAGACCGACATCGGGGTGCTGCGGGACTTCGCGGCCGCGCTCGGCGAGACCCTGCGCGCGGCCCCGGCTACGGGCAGGAAGCTGTACGGCTTCGCCGAGCACCAGCTGACCAGTACCTTCATCGGTACCTCGGCCGGGGTGCGGCAGCGGCACGACCAGCCGACCGGACGGATCGAGCTGAACGCGAAATCCGCCGACCTGGAGCGCTCGGCCTGGGCGGGCGCGGCGACCCGTGACTTTTCCGACGTCGACATCGCCGCTCTCGACGCCGGGCTGGCAAGGCGCCTGGACTGGGCCAAGCGCACCATCTCGCTGCCCGCCGGGCGGTACGAGACGCTGCTGCCGCCGACGGCCGTCGCCGACCTGCTCATCTACCTGTACTGGTCGGCCGGGGCCAAGGAGGCGGCTGAGGGCCGGACGGTGTTCAGCCAGCCGGGGGGCGGGACACGGATCGGTGAGCGGCTGTCCGCGCAGCCCGTCACGCTGTCCAGCGACCCGCGGGCCGCCGGCCTGGCCTGCGCCCCGTTCGTGATCGCCCACGCGTCCGGGCCTGACTCCTCGGTGTTCGACAACGGGCTCCCGCTGAGCCGCACCTCGTGGATAAGCGACGGCTCGCTGGCGGCACTGGTCTCCTCACGGCACTCCGCCCGGGTCGCCGGGGTGCCGGTCACGCCCGAAATCGACAACCTGAGCTTCGCGTCGGCGTCCGCCGCCCAGCCGCCGATGGAGGAGATGATCGCCGCCAGCAAGCGTGCCCTGCTGCTGACCTGCCTGTGGTACATCCGCGAGGTGGACCCGCAGACCCTGCTGCTGACCGGGCTGACCAGAGACGGGGTCTACCTGGTGGAGGACGGCGAAGTGGTGGGCGCGGTGAACAACTTCAGGTTCAACGAGTCACCGGTCGGCATGCTCGGGCGGCTGCTCGAAGTCGGCGCCGCCGAGCCCACCTTGCCGCGCGAATGGGGCGACTACTTCAACCGTGCCGAGATGCCCCCGGCGCGGGTCGAGGGCTTCAACATGTCCTCGGTGAGTCAGGCCAGCTAGAGGGGCCCCGGGCGGGGCTTAAGGGGGAGGCGAGTCGACCCGGTTTGGCGGCGGGACATACCGTGGAGACGTGAGGATAGCTCCATCGCGCCGGCCGCAGCCGGTGCACCTGGTGACCCAAGCGCGCCGCTCGATGTCGGACGACATCACCTACCGGCAGCGCAGGTACCTGCTGATGATGGGCATCCGCGCACTGTGCTTCGTAATAGCCGTGATCCTCTACACCAATCACTTCGGCTGGCTGGCCGCGATACCCGCCATGGGGGCCATCTTCATTCCCTATTTCGCGGTGGTGTTCGCCAACGGCGGCCGAGAGCCGGACAACACCCGCGGCTTCATGGAGTACCAGCCGAACGTGCCCGCTACCCGTGACCCGGCTGGCCCGCCACAAGCAAACCAGGGAAACAGCGAGCACCCGGTGCCGCCGCGTTCAAGTGATAACTTATCTGGTTCGTGATTGGCCTGCTCAGCGCCGTCCCGAGACTTGGCTGGTAATTAGGTCTTGACACAACCGGGGGCGTTTCCGTGTAACATTCATATCGGTGCTCTGGTCCCCCGTCGGAGCACCACTGCCGGCGTTCCGGGCCCCCGTCGGAGCGCCGATGAACGCGACGCCGGGTGGTTTGCCCCCGTAGCCACCCGGCGTCGCCCTATGCTCGCCGCTTTATGCGGCTTCGGGGGGGCTCGCAGTCTTTCCCGGGGGGGCGACCCCCCGGACCCCCCGCGTGGCGCCCTCTCTGTGGGGGCTTTTCTTTGTTGGCCTGCACCTGTGAGTGCCTCTTTGGGTGGGGTGGGCGGGGGGCTGGCGGGTTACTGGGCTGGGCGGGCGGGGGGCTGGCGGGTTACTGGGCTGGGTGGGCGGGGGGCTGGCGGGTTACTGGGCTGGGTGGGCGGGGGGCTGGGGCGGTTTACTGGGCTGAGGTGCCGTGGCGGTTCACTGGGTGGGGGCCTGGGTTCACTGGGCGGGGGGCGGGGTCCCTCGGGTGGGGGTATCGGTGGGCTCTGGTCGGGCTGTGGGGCTTCTCTGGGTGCATTGGGGTATTGCTCAGCTCGGGATGGATGTATAGGGGACGCACGACTCGGCAATGGGGGAGTTAGCAGGTCGTGGTGCCGGGTCAATCGGTAACAACGCTTCTTGTTGTGCGCTGTGCGCACAGGTCGGTAAGCGGGGTGGGATTGTTGGATCGTTTCGCTATTGTGCCGAGCAAAATTCATACGAAACGATCAGCGGATGCTTACCGGCCGGGCCGCTGGAATACGCTCATAGGGGCAGCGCCCACGGTCTATTCGGTCTTGCGAAACTTGACTATGGCTATAGCCAGCATCAGCTAGCCCATCGCGGCGACCATGGCCAGGGATAGACAAGCGGAACCAGCCAGCCGTCCCCGGGTAACACCCAGGACCACTGGGCGCGGTGAGCGCCATGAACGTTTGTAGCTGCTTCGTCGCGCGGCGCACGGTGTCCCGTTCCCTGACCACGCCGCGACCCTGGCCGGCCCCGAGGTCCTCGCGGTCAGCTCGCTGACGGAGATCGCCGGAGTCACCCGTGCGTGTCCTCCCCCGCATCTTCGCCGTCTGAGGCGAGAATACGGTACAGGGCTTTGCGGGTGTCGGCCAGGATCTTGCTGGCCTGCTGGATCTGGGCCGGCGAGCCGGCCTGGGTGACCTGCACGGTGGCCATGGCCACCTGGCGGGTCAGGTTGTGCAGCTGGACCGCGGCGTCGTCGACGCTGCCGGTCACGGCGTCCCAGGACGCCCTGAGCTCATCGGCGTGCGCCTCCACATAAGCCCGGCCCTCGTCGGTCAGCGTGTAGTTCCTCTTGCGGTCTTCGCCGGCCGCCGGCGTGATCAGGCCCTCGTCCTCCAGCTGCTGCAGCGCCGGGTACACCGACCCCGCGCTCGGCCGCCACACGCCCTGGGTGCGCTCGCCGATCTCCTGGATGATCTGGTAGCCGTTCCACGGCTGGCCCTCGGCCAGCAGGTCCAAGATCGCGGCCCGCACGTCGCCGCGCCGGACGCGCGGCCCGCGGCCGCCGAACCGCGACGGCCCGAACGGCCCTCCGCGCATCCCGAACTCGAACGGGCCGCCCGGGCCCCCAAAGCCTCCCGGACCTCCCGGGCCTCCTGCGAACGGGCCGCCACGGCGACCGCGCTCCCGCCCGTGACCCCGGTGACCGCCACGGCGTTCCCGCGACTCTTGTGGGTCTCCCCATGCTTCGCTATGCATTGCAGTACTCCTTGTGTGTCTCTAGATCGCTTTTCGATCCTTACCGTTAGTTCAACGATATATCGGCGAGAATATTCCGGCCAGACCAAAATCCAAGAATTTTGCCGAACGGACCGTGGCCGCAGCCCTAGGCCCACCTCTGAGCCGGGGTCGGGCCATCATCGTGGATAGAAAGCGTGGTCAGACGACGGTTCCGATCCACGATCCTTGGCACCGGGGCGGAGCCGGGCCCGGGGCGGAGGCGTGCCCGGGGCGGAGGCGTGCCCGGGGCGGGGGGAAGTGCGTTACGGGAGGATCGGGAGGGTGTACTCGCGGCGGATGCTGTTGCCGAGGCGGGAGATATCCGCGCCGTAGACGTGCAGGGAGATGGCCACGTCGTGGCCGGTGTTGCGGACCCGGTGGATGTCGCCGGGTGGCGCGAAGCCGGACACGGTCCCGGCCAGGTTCAGGTTCCGGGCGGCGAGTTCGAGGGCGTTCCCGCTGTCGGTCAGCGCAAAGATCTCCTCGTACTCACGTCCCAGCAGGACCCCGGTGACGCACCAGGCCACGTGGTCATGAATCGCCGTCTGCTGACCGGGCCGCCAGACCATGACGGAGACAGAAAACGAGCCGTCCGGCTCGACGTAGAGCAGGTGGCTCTGATAGCGGTCCGGATCTCCGTGCCGCAGCGGCGCGGGCAGCAGGTCGGCCGGGTCGGGCAGGTTACCGCGCAGGACGCCGGCCACGCGATCGGCCGTCTGCTGCCAGTCCAGGCCGCGGCGGACCTCGGTGCGGACCGCCCGCACGAGGTGGCCCTGGCATGTCCCAGCCGGCCAGGCCCGGTCGGCTCGGCTGCTGGGCGTGACTTTATCTGTGCTGGTCAGCGACATGACACCTCCTCGGCGCTCCCAGGTTAGCGATCATCGGATGGCCCGCACCAATGCCAAACTGGTCTCAACGCATAGGCAACGTCGATCAATGCGATCGCGTTCGTGTGCCCCTGACGCCAGGGCCGGGGCAGGCGATCAGCAGGACCCGACCCCCTCCCAGGCCGCCACCGTGTCGTTAGCGGTATAGGTCGCGCCTGCCGTGTTGAAGCCGAACGTCCGGTCGGCGACGTAGCCGCAGGAGCTGGTCTCTTCCACGTTGCTCCAGCTGCCGAGGGTGAACTTGTACTGGAAACTGGCGACGGGAACGCCGGTGATGGTCAGCGTCCAGGAGTCCGTCCCTGTCTTGATCATCGGATAGTCGTAGGCGAGCCAGTCGTCGTAGGAGCCGATGCCGGTGCCGAGCACGTTGTAGTTGCCCGATAGGTACACGGTGTCCCCGCCCGGGGTGTTCGCGGGCACCGTCACGTTGATCACCGCGCCGGAGTCGCCGCAGGCCCCGGGCCCTTCCCAGTTAGCCACCGTGTCGCTGACCGTGCCGCCGGCCACCGACATCGACCGGTTGCTGACCGAACCGCAGCCGGCCGTCTCCTCGGCGTTACCCCAGTTGCCGCCGAGGTCGTACTTGTAGGACAGCGTGGTGTTCGCGGCCGCGTACACGGTGGTGGTCCATTCGGTGGAGCTGACCCGCGTCATCGCGATGCCGTTCGAGGCCCAGTCGGACTGGCCGTAGCCGAGGGCGGAGAGGTTACCGTCCAGGTAAACCGTGTCCTGCGAGGCGTCGGTGTTCACCGGAACGGTCACGTTCACGGTTTCCCTGACCGTCCCGGTGGCCGGGCATGAGCTGCCCTGCAGGCAGTTCTCCACCACGGCCGGGGTGTCGACATCCTTACCCGCGGAGATGTCGATGGCCAGCCTGACGTATTGCGCCATCGCCCACATCAGCGGCGTGGAGGAGTTGTCCGCCTGGCCGAAGGTAAACCCGCCGGTGCCGGTCGAGCCGCCCCAGACCTGCTCGGAGATCTGGTAGCCGGCGTTGGCCGCACCCGCCATCGTCGCCAGCATGGACTGGGCGGCTGAGGAGTTGCCGTCGGCGACGTCGTACTCGCCGCGCTCACCGGACAGCACCGGCCAGGGATTGCCGACGCCTGCCCCGGTGTAGTCACCTCCGGAGGAGGTCTCGCCGTAGCCGTCGAAGTTGTACCTGTGCCAGATGGGCCCCTCCGGGGTCGTGGTTTCCAGCTCGCTGTCCACGGCCGAGATGGTGCTGGTGATGTCGGCGGCGGTCGGGGACTTGACGCCGAGGCGCACCAGCTCAAGGAAGCTGGGGTCCACCACGGTGCGGTCGTCGTGGCTGCCGCCGCCGTTGGCGATGCCGATGCTCGTGCCCGCGTTCGGCTGGCCGTCGGGGGTGATCCGCAGCAGGTAATCGCCGTTCCCGTACGGTCCGGTGGTGGTGTAGGTCAGGTCGTCGACCTCAGAAGCCCACGCCTGGGCGGTCGAGGTGTACGTCTGCGCCGCGGCGGGATCGCCGTTGGTCTCGGCGATGGACGCCGCGCAGATCAGCCCGGCGATCTCAGCCGCCATGGTGGCAGGCGAATAGCCCCCGATCTCCTCCCAGCGCTCCTCCTTGGTAGAGGGGCCGTTGGCCACCAGGTAGTTCGCGAGCTCCTCGACGTAGCTCCAGTCCGACGAGCCCGTCGCGCCCAGCTGGTACGCCAGGATGATCGGATCGGCGACCTCGTCCATCTGGACGGACCCGAAGACCGCCGTACCGTTCAGCCAGGTGTTCTGCTTGACCGAACCGCCGGACTGGACCTCGTAGCTGAAGATGTAGCTGAGCGCGGCCAGGGCGTCGGTCTTGTCACCCGCCGCGAGCAGCGTGCTGGCCATCTCGTACTCGTCCCGCGTCCACACCGCGTGGTAGCCGTGCGCGCCCGAGGTGCCGGTCCCGGTGTCCGCGCTGACGCTCGCGCCCCAGGGCACGGTGGGCGCCGCGATGAACGCGCCGGCGTAGGTCTTGTCCTCGTCCGCCTTCAGCTCCATCAGCGAGACGGCGTACTGCTCCTTCAGCCCGGCGTTCCCGGTGACCGAGGCAGGCGCCGCGGTCAGCCCGCTGAGCCAGGATTGCCAGCCGGACTCGAACGAGCTCTCCAGTGAGGTGAACCCGGTGGCCAGCGACGCGGACGCGTCCGAGATCGCGGCCGCCTCGGTGGTGTCGAAGCCAAGAGCGAGGGTGAAGGTGGTCGACCCGCTGGCGGCCACCGGGATCTGCGCGACCTGGTCGATGTGGCCGCCCGATGACGCCTGCGAGTACGTCGAGGTAAGCCCGTGACTCGAGGTGAGCATGGTCTCGCCATCGCTGGACGTGCCGACGTACCCGTTGTCACCGGCGGTAAAGCCGGTCGAGGCGGTCAGCGCGCTGGCGACCGACCCGTTCTGGGCCACCAGGTCGCCGCTGGCGGAATCGGTATCGCCGGTGTTGCCCATCCCGTCGTTGTCGAGCTGCGGGTGATAGTCGACGTAGAGCTTGAGCGCGGCGGCGCTCGTGTTGTCGAACGTGGTCTGCACCAGGATCACCGAACGCGACGGGTCGGCGATGTAGGTCTTGGTGATCGTGAAGTCACCGTTGTCGGCCTTGTTGACCTGCTGCCAGACCAGCGAGCTCTCGTTCAGCAGCGAGATCGCGTGGGTGGTGCCCGTCGTCTCGGTCTCGGTGAACGAGGAGCCGTCCGTCACGACGTACTGCAGGCCGAAGGTGTCCGGCGTGTCGGTTTCCGGGGAGAACGCGTTCTCGAGCTCGCCGTTCCCGACCGTGTACCAGACCTTGGAGCTCGCCCCGAGCGAATCGGCGAAGCCCGTCACGCTCGGCTCGTTCCAGGTCGCGTTGGCTCCAGGCGCCCCGGGCGCCGATCCCTGGGCGCTGGCGGGCACCGCCGTCATCGCTCCGGCGATCAGGGCCAGGCCCGCGCCCGCCGCTGATACCGTGAGCAGCCTGGCCCGGCGCCGGTAACGCCGCGCTGTCGTCCGGCCGGGAGTCACCCAGAACCCATCCATGCCGCGCCTCCTTGCGTGCACGAACCATTTCATACGGTAACGTAGCCTCACCGAGAGTCGCGTTCCATAGATAATCAGTGAAACTGAGCGCGTGCCTAGTCAGCGACGGCGGAATAGGCGATAACGCCGCGGCGCATCGCGTCGATCGCGGCGCGGGCGGTCGACGCCAGAGTGGGCGATGTGTCCGATAGGGACGCCGGGGCGATGGGGATGGCCGAGGCGAGCTGGTCGAGAAGGTCTATCAGCTGCTTGACGGAGCGGACGAAGTCGCCGGGGGTCAGTTCGGGTGCCTCGTCCAGGACGGTTTCCAGCCTCGCTCCCCGCGCCCAGCGGTACGCGGCCCAGGCAAAACCGAGGTCTGGCTCACGCAGAAACGACAGGTCGTTGTCCTTCTCCAGCTGGTCGAGCTCGCCCCAGGTCCTGACCATGACGGCGAGGGTCTCGGGGACCAGGCCCCTGGGCAGCCGGGGCGGGTGGGCGTCGTCGGCCTGCCGCGACTCGAACGACAACGCGGACACGCAGGCGGCCAGCTCGGCCGGGGACAGCCCGTCCCACAGGCCACGGCGCAGGCATTCGGCGGCCAGCAGGTCAAGCTCGGTGTACAGCCGCCCGAGCCGCTGCCCGTCGGGCGTGACCGTGTCACCGGCCAGGTAGCCGAGCCGGTCCAGGACGCTGCAGACCCGGCCGAAGGTGCGGGCGATCACGTGCGAGCGGCCCGCCACCCGGTGCTCGAGCGCCTCGGTCTCGCGTTTGAGCCGCATGTACCGTTCCGCGTACCTGGCGTGGTCTTCGCGGCCCGGGCAGTCGTGGCACGGATGCCGCCGCAGCCGGCGTCGCAGTTCCGTCACGTCGCTGGCCGAATCAGCGTCTCGTTCCCAGTCGGCCGCGCGGGTCGGCCTCCTGCCCTTCGCCGGGCCGGCGAGCTCCCGGCTGGCCAGCCGGTTCCGCATCGTGGCCGCGAGATCCTTGCGGTGCTGCGGCGAGCGGGGGCTGAACGACCCAGGGATCCGTATCTTGTCGATGACCTCGGCCGGCACAGGGAAATCCGCCACGGCCAGCCGCTTGACCTGGCGAGCCTCGGTCAGCACGAGCGGTCCGGGTCCGGCGAAATCGGTGGCCCCCCGGCCGTCGGCCGCGCGGACGCCCGGCTGGAGGACCACCGCCGGCCCGGCTCGCCGGCCGCCAGGCACCCGGATGATGTCACCTGGGCGTAGCAGCGAGAGCGACCTGGCTGCTTCCGCCCGCCGGGAGGTGGCACGGGCCCGGGACAGATCCCCTTCTCGTTCGGACAAAGATCTTCTGATCTGCGCGTACTCGGCGAAATCACCCTTGGAGCAGGTCATCGCCGCGGCCAGCTCGGCCATCGCGGCGGCGTTCTTGCGTACCTGCCGGGTCAGCCCGACCACGCCGCGATCGGCCTGGAACTGCGCGAACGAGGACTCGAGCAGGGCCGATGCGCGGGTCCGCCCGGCCCAGCCGGTCAGGTTGACGGCCATGTTGTAGGACGGCCGGAAGCTGGAGTTCAGCGGGTAGGTACGGGTGCTGGCCAGGCCCGCGACCGCGCCGGGGTCCATGCCCGGCTGCCACAGCACCACCGCGTGTCCCTCGACGTCGATGCCGCGCCGCCCGGCCCGCCCGGTGAGCTGGGTGTACTCCCCCGCCGTGAGGTTCGCGTGCGCCTCGCCGTTCCACTTGTCCAGCTTCTCGATGACCACGGTCCTGGCCGGCATGTTGATGCCGAGAGCGAGCGTCTCGGTCGCGAACACCGCGCGGACCAGCCCGGCCGCGAACAGTTCTTCCACCACTTCCTTGAACGCGGGCAGCATCCCCGCGTGGTGCGCCGCGATCCCCCGCCGCAGCCCAGCCAGCCATTCACCGTAGCCGAGGACGGCCAGGTCCTCAGGCGGGATGTCGGCGGTACGGCGCTCGGCGGTCCGCTGGATGGCCTCGGCCTCCTCCGGGGTGGTCAGCCGCAGGCCCGCCGCCAGGCACTGCTCGACCGCGGCATTGCAGCCGGCCCGGCTGAAGATGAAGGTGATCGCGGGCAGCAGCCCGCTGGCGTCCAGGCGGGCGATGACGTCGGGCCGGTAGGACAGCGGGAACCGGCGCGGCCGGCGGCCGCCCCGGACCGGCCGTCCTGGCGCCTTGCGCTCGATCCAGGTGTCCCGCTGCGCCACCCGGAGCAGTTCGGGGTTGACCCTGGTGTGCTCATCGTCGGTGAACAGGTCATAGAGCCGGTTACCGGCCAGCACGTGCTGCCACAGCGGCACCGGCCGGTGCTCGTCCACGATGACCGCCGTGCCGCCGCGGACCTGATCCAGCCACTCGCCGAACTCCTCCGCGTTGCTCACCGTCGCGGACAACGCCACCACCCGGACCGATTCGGGCAGGTGGATGATCACTTCCTCCCAGACCGCGCCGCGAGACCTGTCCGCCAGGTAGTGCACCTCGTCCAGGACCACGTAGCCGAGGCCCGCCAAAGCCGTCGAGCCGGTGTACAGCATGTTGCGCAGCACCTCGGTGGTCATCACCACCACGGGCGCGCCGGAGTTGATGCTGTTGTCCCCGGTGAGCAGCCCCACGGTCCTGCTGTCGTAGCGGCGGACGAGATCGGCGTACTTCTGGTTGGACAGCGCCTTGATCGGCGTGGTGTAGAAGCACTTGCGGCCCTGGGCCAGCGCCAGGTGCACCGCGTATTCGCCGACCACGGTCTTGCCCGAGCCGGTGGGCGCGGCCACGAGCACGCCGTCGCCCGCGCTGAGGGCACCGCAGGCCGCGACCTGGAAGCCGTCGAAGGCGAAGTCGTAGAGCGCTCGGAACGACGCGAACTCCGGATCGGCCTGCCGTTCGCGGAACGAGGCGTACCGGTCCGCCGGAGTGGTCATGTGGTCCAGGTTAGTTGAACCGGCTGTTCCTCTCGGGACTATCGGGGGCGTCGGGCGCGGTGTCGCCTAGGTCAATGGGGGCCAGCTCATCGTCGTCCAGGTCCGCGAAGGGATCGGGGTCAAGCCGGGCCCGGCGCCTGTCGTTCTGCCAGATGATCACCTCGGCGATCTCGACCAGGGCCGCGCAGGCGCCGCCGAGGATCAGCATGGTGATCGGGTCCGGGCTCGGGTTGGCGATGCCGGCCACCAGGAAGACCCCGAACAGGATCATCCGCCGCCACTTCCTGAACCGCGCGTGGGTCAAGATCCTGGCCAGGTTGAGCATGACGAGCAGGAGCGGCACCTCGAACGCGAGCCCGAAGGCCAGCATCATCGTCATGACGAAGCTGAGGTACGTATCAAAGTTGATCAGGTTAGAAACGCCGGCCGGCGTCAGGTTGAGCAGGTAGCCCATGGTCCGGCTCAGCGACAGGTAACCAAGCGTCACGCCGGTCAGGAACAGCGGAACCGACGTGAACAGGAAGATGTAGCTCCAGCGCTTCTCCCTGGCGTACAGGCCGGGGGCGACGAAGGCCCAGAGCTGGTAGAGCCAGATCGGGGAGGACAAGACCATCCCGACCAGGAAGGCCACCTTCACCCGCAGGTAGAACGTGTCGAGCGGGCCTTCGAGGACAAGCTTGTTGAGGCCGAGGGTGTGACATCCCGTCTGCCCCTTGACCACCGCGGAGCACAGCGGACGCTCGATGAGGTGGAACGCCCACTGGAAGAAGACGAATCCGGCAGTCATCCCCGCGATGAGACCGAGCGCCATCTTGACGACGCGGTTGCGCAGCTCGCGGATGTGATCCATGAGCGGCATCCGGCCATCGGGGTTGTGCTGTCGCTGCGATTGCACGAAGCGCTCGCCGACGATGCGGGCGCCCGCGATGGCCCCGGGGAGTTTCGCCATGATCTGACGCGGCGGTTAGCCGGGGCCTAGCTGGACTGCTGGGTGTGCTGCGGGACCGGGGCCTCGGCCGGGGCGCTGGCCGCGTCCATGGCCGCGGCACGCTGCAGGTCACGGATCTGCTGCTGCAGCGCGTCGATCTGCGCCTGCGACTGGGCCGCCTGGGCAGGCTGCTGGCTGGCGGCGATCTCCGCGGGCGCGGGGAAAGCGCCGGGGGAACTCGAGGCAGCGGCGGAACCTGGGGCGTCGGAGTCGGTCTCGTCCTCGTGCAGGCTGCTGACCTCGGCCTTCAGGATGCGCATCGACTTACCAAGCGAACGCGCCGCTACCGGCAGCTTCTTGGACCCGAACAACACGATGAGCACCACGGCGACGATCAGGATCTTCCATGGGCTGTCGAACAGATCACCAATCATGTCCGTCCTCTATCGGCAGGGAGACGTCTATCTCGGCCAGAGTCTACACCGGAGCAGGGCCGGAGACCGTTTCCGCAGGCGGACTGCGTGTGATCGCCGGGATGATTCCTGCCCTGGGCTCACTCAGGCTTCTATTCGGAGCGCAGCCGCCACCGGATTGCCTCAAACAACATAATTCGCCAGGGCGGCGGTCGCGGCCTCGCGCACCGCGGTGACCAGCGACGGGGGCGAGACGATCCGGCCGTCCTCGCCGAGCCGCAGGGCCAGCCGCCGTACCATGCCGGTATCGGGGGTGCGCAGGACCACCCGGAGCCTGCCGTCTTCCAGTTCGGCCACCGATTCGCACGGGTAGTACTCGGCCACCCAGCGGCCGGCCGCGGACAGCTCGATCACCACGGGAACGTCACCGGGCGACGGCCGGAACAGGCCCTGATCCACGTCCACAGGCACCGCGTCCGCGGGGGGCGAGGCAGGCACGTCGAGCACCTCGAGGCTGAGCACCCGGTCCAGCCGGAACAGCCGCATCGCCTCGGCTCGCAGGCACCAGCCCTGCAGGTACGGCCGCCCCTCCACGATATGCAGTCCCATCGGGTCGACGTCACGTTCGGTGGCCTCGTCCCGGCCCGGCACGTAGTAGTTCAGGTGCAGCCGCCGCCCGGCGGCCAGGGCGGCGCGGATCTGGGCCGCGTACGCTTCAGCTCCGGCGTCGGGGACGTCGACCTGCACCGCGACCTGGGCGCTGGCCGAAGCGGCCTCGCCGGCCGCGGCCTCCAGCTTGGCGATCAACCGGGACAAGGCCGACCGGTCCTCCATCCCCGGCACCTCGGCCAGCATCCGGAGCGCGACCAGCAGCGCGCTCGCCTCGTCCACCGCGAGCCGCAGCGGCCGGGCGATGGATTCGGCCTGGCTGACCACGATCTCGCCGCCCTCGTAAGACAGGTCGATGGGG
Source organism: Streptosporangiaceae bacterium (assembly GCA_050013055.1). Classification (GTDB taxonomy): domain Bacteria; phylum Actinomycetota; class Actinomycetes; order Streptosporangiales; family Streptosporangiaceae; genus Palsa-504. The sequence goes on along the minus strand of JBEKGC010000002.1, from coordinate 40,283 downwards.
CAATACGGATCGGGGGCGCGCAGCTCGACGCACCACAGCAGGTTCAGGTCATCGACGAGCTCGCGCTCGCTGACGCCGAACGCCGACGCCGTCTCGGCCAGTCCCACCGACTTCCTGCTCACCACGTAGGGCACCAGGGCGAGCAGCCGCTGCAGCCGCTCGGTCGAGGTCACGGACGCGGTCATGCGAGCACGCCTTTCAGCCGGCGCAGGACGGCTTCACGCAGGTCCGGAGGGTCCAGGACGACCGCATCCGGGCCGAAAGAGGCCGTGTAGTCCGCGAACCAGCCCACATCGGCGAAGCGCGTGGTGACCAGGTCCCAGTCCGGCGATTCCCCGGATCCGTCCGGACGCACGGAGACCGCGCCCTGACGCAGGCCGACACCGGTCCCGGCCCGGACGCGAAGGACCGCGGTGTGCTCGGGGGCAGGCGCCGCATCCCAGTTCCTGACCAGCTCGCGCACCTCCGTGCCGGCCGGGACGGTGACGCTGCCCGGCGGCCCGCAGAACTTCACGGGTCCCGCGATCCGGCTCAGCCGGAACACCCGGGTGGCGTCGCGTCCCCGGTCCCGGCCGGCCACGTACCAGCGGCCGTGCCCGTTCACCACGCCCCAGGGCTCGAGCTCGCGCCGCTGCGGATCGCTCCGGCCCGCCGCCCGGTAGCTGAACGTCACCGGCCGGCGATCCCTGACCGCTTCCCACAACGGCCCGAAGGCCGGCTCCGGCGTGCCGAGCCGCGGCTCGATGCCGTGCCGGGACAGCCGCTCGTCCGCCTCCTGCGGACCGGCCGTGTCGATGCCGGCCGCCCGGAGTTTCAGCAGCGCGCCCGCGGCGGCGCCGGCCAGCTCGGCTCGCCGCCAGACCCGGGCGGCCAGGCCGAGCACGGCGGCCTCGTCCGCCTCGAGCCTGAGCTCGGGCAGCTCGTAGGCCTGCGGCCTGATCCGGTAGCCGGGATCCTCGTCGAACGGATGGTTGACGCCGGTCTCCAGGGGGATGCCAAGGTCGCGGAGATCTTCCTTGTCCCGCTCGAACATCCGCTTGAACAACTCATCGGGCTCCGGATAGCCAGGAACTGCCTGCCTGATCTGCTCCGCGGTGAGGTAGCGCCCGGTGGAAAGCAGGCACACGACAAGGCCGAGCAACCGCTCGGTCTTGCGTTTCGACATGGGCCAGCCCTCCCGTAGTCCCATAGCCGATACTATCTCTGGTGGAAGTATCGGCCGGGATAGCTGATCGGTCGAGGCTGTACCGCCTGGCGCGGGCGCGCCATCGAACCTCTCGTGCGGGACGTGCTCGCGCGCTTGCTGGGTAGGCTGCCGGGGTGATTACGTGGCGGAACGGCACGGTCAGCGGCATCCGACGGGAGTGGCCCGGCGCGATCGAGCTCGACGTGTCGGTGCCCGGCGCCGTCGTCCGGGCGCTGGCGTATCCGGCGCTGACCGGCCGCCCGCGGCCCGGGGACCGGGTCCTGATCAACACGACGGCCCTGGACCTGGGCCTGGGCACCGGCGGGTACGCCCTGGTGATCGCGGTCCCGGACCGGCTGCCGCCCGACCTGCCGCGAGCCGGCCATCTGGTGAAGGCTCGCTACACGCCGCTGCAGGCGACCGTGCTCGGCGCGGACGAGCAGGGATCGCCGCACCACCGCGTGCTCCGTGACGCCGACGACATCGGCGGGATGCCCGTCGTGGTGGCCGACCTGCACTCCGCTCTCCCGGCCGTCCTGGCCGGCGTCTTCGATTCGGCGATGCGGACCCGTGGTGACAGTTCCCCAGCCCCCGGGGCGCCCCGGGTGGTGTACGTCATGCAGGACGGCGGGGCGCTGCCGGCCTGGTTCTCCCGCACCTGCGCGACGCTGAAGGACGCGGGCTGGCTGGCGGCGACGGTGACCACCGGGCAGTCGTTCGGCGGTGACCTGGAGACGGTGACCGTGCATACCGGGCTGCTGGCCGCCCGGCACGTCCTCGGCGCGGACATCGCCGTGGTCGCCCAGGGCCCTGGCAACCTCGGCACCGGGACCCGGTGGGGGTTTTCCGGCGTGGCCGCGGGAGAGGCGATCAACGCCGTGGCGGCGCTGGGCGGTCAGCCGGTGGCGTCGCTGCGGGTCAGCGACGCGGACCCGCGCGAGCGTCACCGCGGCGTCTCGCACCACAGCCTGACCGCCTACGGCCGGGTCGCGCTGGCCCGGGCCGACGTGGTGGTCCCCGTCCTAGACGGCAGCCGCGGCGATGTCGGGGCCCAGATCGCGGCTCAGGCGGCGGCGCTCGCCGCCCGGCACCGGATCGTCACCGTGGCCGTGGACGGGCTCGAGGCGGCGTTGCGCGCCTGCCCGGCCGCGCTGTCCACGATGGGCCGCGGTCTCGACCAGGACCTGACGTATTTTCTCACCGCGGCGGCAGCCGGCCGTCACGCCGGCCGGCTGCTGCGGGAGCAGCATCGCGGCTGAACCCGCGATCACCGGGTTCAGCTGGTTGAGCCCGGCTTGAGGGCGTCGATGATGTCGACCACGAAGACCAGGGTGTCGGTGCCCGTGATGCCCGCCGCGGACGCCCCGCTTTTCCCGTAACCCTCGGCCGGCGGGATGGCCAGCAAGACCCGGCTGCCCACGGCCTGGCCGGCCAGGCCGGTGTCCCAGCCCGGGATCACCTGCTCGGGTGAGGCGCCGATGACGAAGCCGAACGGCGAGCCCGAGGACCAGGAGGAGCCGAAGACCTTCTTGGTCCGCCAGATGTAGCCCACGTACTGCGCGATGACGTACTCGCCCTTGACGACCTTCGGGCCACTGCCCTTGATCAGGGTCTGGGTCACCAGCTTGGTCGGCGGCGAGGAGGACGGGAACGTGAGCGTCGGCGCGCTGCCCGCCTTGGCACTGACCTTCGGCAGGCTGCCGCCGCCGGTGGATTGCTGCGTGCCGGCCGCGGACGCGGTATCGGCGTAGGACTTGAGCACGTCAATGACGAACACCAGCGTGGTGGTGCCCGTGATGCCGAGCTGTGAGTTCCCTGCGGAGCCGTAGCCCTCCGCCGGCGGGATCACCGCCAGCACCCGGCTGCCGACCTTCTTGCCGATCAGCGCGGATTCCAGGCCCGGCAGCATCGTGCCGCCGATCACCGTCGGGTTCTTGGTGAAGGTATTCGCCTCCAGCGTCGAACTCTTGCCATTCCAGAAGTACAGGACGAAGTTCGCCGCGAGGGCGTCCGCCTTGGTCAAGGGGGTGCCCGTGCCCTGGATGAGGGTCTTGACCTCAAGCTGGCTGCCGGCCGTGGCCTTCGGGATCTTCACGGTCGGCGCCGTACCGAACGAGCCCGTCGCCGTGACCGCCGAGTTCGCGGCGGCCGGCGACGACGAAGCGGACGACTTGCTCGATGAAGCGCAACCGGCCAGGACAGCGCAGGCGAGCAGGGGAACGGCGGTGAGCGCTAGAAAGCGTCGCATCAAAACCTCAGCAGTGGTGGATGTCAGCTCCGCTAGCCTACTGGCACGGCCGAGCGGCCGGGTCCTGCGTTCAGGCGTCCCTCAGCTAACTCACAGGGCTGGGCCTACTCATGGGGCTGGCGGACAGGTGTTCAAGGATGGTTGACGTCACGGTGACCAGTTCGGAGCGGTACCGCCGGCCGCTGACCGTGGCGGCTTGCCTCGGCGTGATCGGCTTGCTTTACCTCGCCTACCTCGGTCAGTCACGATCGCTGGGCACCGACGCGGACGGCGCAAGCAATGTGCTCCAGGCCTGGGACATGCTCCACGGCAACGTGCTGCTGCGCGGCTGGTGGCTCTCGGACGTGTCGTTCTACACCACCGAACTGCCCGAGTACATGCTCGTGGAGCTGGTCCGCGGGCTGAATCCCGGGGTCATCAACGCGGCGGGAGCGGCGACGTACACCATCTTGATCACGCTCGCGGCCGTGCTGGCCAAGGGCCGCGCGACCGGAACCGCGGGGCTGTTCCGGGCCCTGGTCGCGGCAGGCATCATGCTCGCGCCCGCGCCCACCCTGCTCTCCTCACCCAACCACACCGGCACCGGAGTCCCGCTGCTTGTCATCTGGCTGGTGATCGACAGGCTCGGTGCCGGTAACCGGGCAGAGCCATCCGCCCGGACCTCCGCCTGGTGTCTGCCGTGGCTGGTCTGTGCGCTGCTCACCTGGGTCGAGGTGGCCGACCAGCTGGCCATATTCGTGGGGGCCCTGCCGGTCATCGTGGTCTCGGCGATCCGGATCTGCCAGCGGCGCGAGTCGTGGCGAGCCGACGCGGCCCTGCTGGCGGCAGCGGTCGCCTCGGTCGTGCTGGCGATGACCGGCACGCTGCTCATCCGGCTGGCCGGCGGTTTCGTCGTCGCCCCCGTCCCCGCGAACTTCACGGCCGCCGGGCAGATCCCGCACCATCTGTGGCTTATGCTGCAATCAGTATTGACGCTGTTCGGCGCGGACGTCATCGGGCTGCATTCCTGGCCCGCCGGAGCCGTCGCGGTGCTGCACCTCACCGGCGTGATCCTGGTCGCCTGGGCCTGGTGCCTCGCGGGCAGGCGGCTGCTGGCGGCCGACGAACGGCTGGGGCCCCTGCTCTTCGCGGGCATCGCGATAAATCTGGCCGCGTTCGTGCTCAGCACGCAGGCCATTGATCTCGGATCGACGCATGAACTCGCCGCGGTGCTCCCGTTCGGCGCGGTGCTGGCCGGCCGGCTCATCCCCGACAGATTCGTCCCCCGCAGGCCGGCGGCCGGCCTGCTTCTGCCCGCTTGGGCCGCGGTCCTCGCGGCCTCCGCGGGCGTGCTTGGCTACAATGCCGCCGCCGCCCCGCGACCGCCGACGACGCAGTCCGTGGCGTCGTGGCTGACCGTCAATCATTTGACCTCGGGGATCGGCGAGTACTGGACGGCCAGCATCACGACCGTCGCGACCAGCGGCCGGGTTGACGTACGCCCCGTCTACCTCTCCTGCGGCCGTTTCGCCCCCTACGCCTGGGAATCCAAGCAGTCGTGGTACAACCCCCCGAACACCGCGACGTTCCTGCTGCTCAAGCTCACCGGCGCCGCCGGGGCAAACGGTACCGCGGCCGACGCCACCGCCCAGTTCGGTGCGGCGCAGCGGACCGCCCGGATCGGCGGCTACCAGGTGCTGGTCTGGAACCACAACCTGATGCCCGTACTGACGGGCCGGTCTACCCCTGGCTGCGGCCAGACGTGGCAGCGCTAGGAGATCCGCCTGGCCCGCCGTCCCCGGACTGCCCCGGGCCTGGCCCGGGATCACTGCGGGCCGCGTCCGGCAGGCCCGACCGGGTCCGCCGGAAGTAAACGACCGCCACAGCGGCCGCCAGCAGGTCACCGAGGGTGGTCAGGGCGCGGGAGACCAGGGCCACCGCGGTACCCGCGCCCACGCCGATCACCGGGCCGAGCAGGGCGACGATCAGCACTTCCCGCACGCCGGCCCCGGCCGGAGCGAACACGGCGAGGAAACCCACGCTCCAGGCGAAGGCGAAGCCGCCGAGGGCCAGCAGCGTGGCCGGGCCGCGGGGCGCGCCGAGCCGCGTCGCGAGCAGCCAGATTTGCAGGCCGTAAAAGACCCACGCCAGAAAGGACCAGCCGAGCGAGGTGGCGATGGCGCGAGCGGTCAGCGGCTGCTCGAGCGGGGGCCGCCGGGTCAGCGCGAACACTCGCCCGAGGACGTAGTTGAGCACCTTCGGGTGCAGGCAGGCCAGCAGGGCCGGGGCGGCCAGGAAGGCCCACCTGTAGGGCGTCAGCCCCGCGACGAAAGGCAACGTGACCAGCGCGGTCAGCAGCCCGCTGAGCGTGGACACGAGCATGGTGAGCACCGAGGCGCTCGCCGAGTTACGCCGTGGCACGTGGTGCACGTTGCCCAGCTCCATCTGCGCCAGGACCGGCCAGACCGATCCAGGGAGGTATTTTCCCAGCTGGCCGACGAACATGATCCGGGCGCCGACCCGGATCGGCAGCGGCGACCCGAGCGCGGCGAGCAACACCCGCCACACCTGCATCGCCGCGAACATGGCGATCAGGACGCTGACCATGGCGCCAGCTACTGTCAGCGCCCCGATGCTGGCGAGCGCGGCCCGCACGCCCGTCCACTCGCTGGCCACCGCGTAGCCGCCGAGGGCGACCGCGGCGGCGGCGAATCCCCAGCGGACCGGGCGGCCGGTGAGGATCCGCCTGGCCACGGTCCACACCGTCCGGCCTGATCCGGGCGGCTCGCCGTCAGCGCCGGGTGGCCCGGCCGCGGCCAGGGCGGGCGGGTAACCCGATATCGTGGGGCGGTCCGGCATGGCGCCAGCCTAGCTTAACGGCTTCGTTATTCCGGTGATTTCTTATCTGTCGATACGAGCCGGAATACTAGAGTAACTGGGATTATGCGCGCATTGCTGTTTGGCACCTACGACACTTCGCTGCATCCGCGAATCGCCACGATCGCTGAGGGCCTGCGCGCCCACGGCATCGAGGTGGCCGAATGCAACGCACCGCTGGGCCTGGACACGGCGGCCAAGGTGGACATGCTGGCCCATCCGTGGCGAGCGCCTGCCCTCCTGGTCCGCCTGGCCCGGCGCTGGGCGACCCTGACCCGGGCCGCCAGCCGGATGCCCGCCCCTGATGTGGTGCTCGTCGGCTATCTCGGTCACTTCGATGTCCTCCTGGCCCGGCTTCTCTTCCGCAAGGTGCCGGTCGTGCTCGACCATCTCATCGGCGCCAGCGACACCGGGCGGGACCGGCGGCTGGGCGGAATCGCGCGCCAGGTCCTGCTGAGGACGATCGACGCCTGCGCCCTGCGGGCCGCCGACATCATCGTCGTGGACACCGAGGAGCACCTGGCCCGGCTGCCGGAACGGCACCAGGCCCGGGCGGTCGTGGTACCGGTGGGCGCGCCATCCGCGTGGCACCTGGCGGCCGGGCCGGCCCGGCCGGACGACGACGGCCAGCCGCTGCGGGTCGTGTTCTACGGCTTGTACACCCCCCTTCAGGGGGCTTCGGTCATCGGGTCCGCGCTCGGCCGGATGGCGGGGGCACCCATCGAGGTCACCATGATCGGCGATGGCCAGGACAAGGCCGCGACGATGGCGGCGGCCGGGACAAGCGACGCGGTCCGCTGGCTGGACTGGGTACCCGCCGCCGAGCTTCCCGCGCTGGTCGCGAGCCACGACGTCTGCCTCGGTATCTTCGGCGCCGGAGACAAAGCGCTCAGGGTGGTGCCGAACAAGGTCTTCCAGGGCGCCGCGGCCGGGTGCGCGATCGTGACCTCCGACACCGCCCCGCAGCGGCGGGCACTGGCCGGGGCGGGCCTGCTGGTGCCGCCCGGCGACCCGGACGCACTGGCCGCGGCCTTGCTGCGGCTCGCCGGTGACCGCGGCGAGCTGGCCCGGCTGCGCCAGCGGGCGCGCGAGGTGGCGCAGGAGCAATTCGTCCCTGAGCGGATCGTGATCCCGCTGATAGGAAAACTCGCTACCGCCAGGAGCACCGCCATGGCCACGGCCGCCCAGGATGAGGCACCAGGCGCGGGCCCCGCGCCCGCGAGGAGACAAGCGCGGCCGGACATCGAGATGGTGGCGCCGCTGACGCCGAACGCCTGGCTGCGCTATGAGCTGATCAAACGGATGCTGCCCGGCGGCATCAGCGACGTGCTCGAAATCGGCTGCGGCCAGGGCGCACTCGGTGTCCGGCTGGCCCAGCGCTACCGGTACCTGGGCGTGGAGCCGGACCGGGCGTCCTGGGCGGTGGCCAGCAAGCGGATCAGTGCGGCCGGGCGAGGCGAGGTCCGCAATGTCGCCGCGCAGGATCTCGGCGACAGCCAGTTCGACCTGATATGCGCCTTCGAGGTCCTCGAGCACATCGAGGACGATGCGGCGGCGCTAAAGGAATGGGCGGGCCTGCTCCGCGCCCCCGGGTGGCTGCTGCTGTCCGTCCCGGCGCACCAGGGCAGGTACGGGCCGGCCGACGAGCTTGTCGGCCACTTCCGCCGTTACGACCCGGCCGCCATGACGGCCCTGCTGGCCAGCTCGGGCTTCACCCAGATCCAGCTGCGGCAGTACGGCTTTCCCCTTGGCTATCTCCTGGAGGCTGGCCGCAACCTGATCGGCCGGCGGCGGCTCGCCACGGCTGCGGCCATGCCGGTCGCCGACCGGACCGCCGGATCCGGCCGGCTGCTGCAGCCATCAGGCGGCCTGCGCGGTGCGGCCGCTCGATGGGGGACCGCGCCGTTCCGGGTGGTGCAACGGGCGTTCCCGAACACGGGCACGGGGCTCGTGGTGCTGGCCCGCTCAGGGGCGCCCCGGGACGCGGAAGCACCCGCCGTCTGACCGCCACCGCTGCCGGTCAGACGCTGCCGGTCAGATGTCTCCCCTGGACCGGACGATCAGGTCAGCGAGCAGGGCGAGCGACGCGATGAGCAGCCCGGTCACGAAAATCAGGACGGTATTGACCGCGAAGAGCAGCGGGTGCACGATCATGTCGTAGACGCCCTTGGCGAGGCCAAGCCCGAGCAGGAACAACGCCACCGGCATCAGCACCTTGAGCGGGTTGAAGTACATCACCATCCGCAGCACCTGCAGGATGTACCGGTAGGCGTCCTTGACGAACTTGAACTTCGAGGTCCCCGACCGCTTGGCGTACTCGATCGGCACGTACCGCACCTCGTGCTGATTGGCCAGGAACGCGACGGTGATCGTGGTGACGCAGGAGAAGCCGGGCGGCAGCAGCCGCAAGTACGGCTGCGCGACCTGCCGCCGGAAGGCCCTGAGCCCGGAGTTCAGGTCGGGGATCTCGGCGTTGGTGAGCCTTTCCGCCAGCTTGCGGATGAGCCACTTGGCCGGTACCCGCAGCAGCTTGTGACTGCCCTGCTCGCTGGTCCTCGCCCCCACCACCTGGTCCACGTCCGGATCCTTCTCCAGCATCTGGACCAGCTCGGGAATCCGCTCGTTCGGATACGTCATGTCGGCGTCGGTCCACACGACGATCTCGCCCCGCGCCCGCTGGGTGCCAATGCGGCGGATGGTGCCGGACCCGCCGTTGCGGCGGAAGGGCACGATCTCCAGCCGCGGGAACCGGGGGGCCGCCTGGTAAAGGCGGGCCAGCGTGTCATCGGTGGAAGCGTCGTCGTACGCGATCAGCTCGTAGCGGTACCCGCTCGCGTCCATGGCCGCGCAGATCCGCGCCACCTCGGCCGCCACGTGCCCCTCCTCGTTGTAGCAGGGCAGGATGATCGAGACGTACGGAGCCTGCGGCGGATCGGCGGCGGGGGGCAGCGGGACGGCCGAGGTGGCCGGGGTCGCCGGGACGGCGCTCGGGGTGTCCAGGGACGCGGTCATGGCGTCGGCTCCAGCATCCAGACGCTCAGCTTGAGCGGCATGGTGGTCCGCGGCGGCTGCGTCAGGATGCTGCTGTCCATGGTCGTGCTCAGTGCCATCACCTTCTTCACTAGCCCGTGATAGGGCGCGAGTTCCGACGCCGTGGCGGCGAGCAACACCGGCCGCCGCCCTGATTGCTGGATACTCTGCACAATCGACCGGACGGCCGAAACGGGCAGAGAGTAGCCCGAGGGCGGGACGCGGACCGTCGGGTCACCGCACATCCCGCGGATGGCCTCCGACAGCCGGTCGGCGACCGAACCGTCGATGATGACGACCGACGAGCCCTTGGGGATCGCCGCGCACATGCTGTCGACCGCGCCGAGTTCGCCGCCGTAGGTGGTCTTGTTCGCCATGCCGTCAGCGGTCAGCGTGACCCCGAGCGGGCCGCCGGTCTTGACGCCAAGACCGAACGTGGTCATCGAGGCCGGCAACACCAGGGCGACCGCGAGGACTATGCCGGTGCCGATGCTGGGTACCCCGGCGTAGCCGTGCTGTCTGAGCCAGCCGACCAGCCAGGCCGACGCCCACACCGCGAGCAGGATGAAGCCGGGCAGCACCGCGGGGACCAGCCTGCGGCTCGCCCACGGCTGATCGGGGGTGATGGCCGGCCGGTACAAGAACGTGGTAATGGTCCACGCGAACGTCAGCAGCGGCAGCGTCCAGGCCGGGGCCTGGCCGCGCAGGCACCGCCGGGCCAGCAGCGCGGCGCCGATCGTGCCGAGAATGACCACGGGCACGCCGACGTACCAGAACACCCAGTGCAGGCTTATCTCCGCGTAGGTCCGCGACGGGTCGACCGGCTGGTGATTGGCGCGCTGGTACCCGGCTATGGCCTGCTCGGTGGCCTTGGTCATCGCGGCACGTGCCTTGTGCACGTACGGGCGGATGGCGAAGGCGGCGATGATGAGCACGGCCAGTGCCGACGCGGCGTCCGGCAGCCACCGCCCCTTCACCTCAGGCAGCGCCCGGTTCCACAGCAGCGGCAGCGCCAGCACCGTCACGACAAGCACAAGGGCGCTCGCCAGCGCCAGCAGCACCAGCGAGGACTTGTTGGTCTCCAGGTACGGCCGGGAAAACACCAGCCCGTCGACGATGCCGTAAAGCCCGCCGACCACCACGCCGCCGATCAGCGGCAGGGCCTGCCGTCGCCGGCCGAGCAGCAGCAGGCCGCAGTACGGGGCCACCGGCAGGATGTCGCTGGCCCCGTCGATGCGGACCAGCACGGTCAGGCCGAGCGCGAGGCCCGCGATCGCCGCGATGATCCGGTCCCCGCCGGCCCGGTTCCGGTTCAGGGAATCGATGACCAGGCAGAGCCCGCCCAGGAAGAGGATCTGCGCCAGCGGCTCGCTGTAGTTCGACCGGCTGGTGAACTGCTCGGGCAGGGATAGCGCAAGGGCGAGAACCGCCAGCGGGGCCCATCGCGGTCCGACGAGCCGGGCGACCAGGCCGCCAAAGGTGAGCAGCGCGGCGGCCCCGAGCACCGGCGCCGCCAGCAGCGCGGCGTTCCCGCCGCCGAGCCACATGGTGCCCGCGAGCACCATCGGCAGCCCGGCCATGAACTGCGGCACGACGGTATTGCCGACCTGGTAGTAGGCGAAGCTGCTGAAGTCGAAGCTGCTGGTGTGCGCGGTGCCGAAGGCCGCGCGGTCCTGCGGGATCGGCAGCGAGCCGTGCCGGGAGATCCATTCCGCGAACTGGAAGTAGGACGCCGGGTCACGCATCACGATGATGAACTGCGAGTGATAGATCACCTGGTCGATGCCGAACGCAATCGCGATCGCGAGCACTGCGGCGACTGCCCACCAGGGCGTCCGCGGCTTGTCCGGCACGCGCGTGTTTTCCGGCTGGTGCGCGGGCCGCCAGGGCCAGGCCTGCGGCGACGGACCGGGGATCCAGCGCAGCCCGAGCGGCACGAGCACCAGCGCCACGAGAACCGAGAGCAGCACCACCAGGACCGGCGTGAAATGGCCGATGAGCAGCAGCGGGAACCCGGCCAGCAGCCAGGACATGGCGAGCAGCGCGGGCAGCACAGACAACCGCCCGAGCAGCCGCCCGGCGACGTCAGGCGAGCCGGCCTCCGGACGGCCGTCCGGCGCGTCGGCAGCGGACGGGCCTGCGGTCTCCGACTGGGCGCCCACGCTCATCCCGCGCGCTCCGCGGAACCCGCCACGGGCGCACTCACGCCGGGACTGTGCAGCACGATAAAGCCTCCGTGATCGAAAACGGTCTCGTAGCCGTGCTTCTTGAGCAGCGCGAGACGCTGCTCCTGCTGCTCCACGGAGTGGAACGTGAACTGCCGCCCCACAGTGGCGGCGAGCACCCACGGCGGGTAAAGCGGCGACCCGCCGTCACCGTCCCAGAGCAGGACGGTATCTCGCCCGGAGAGGTGGGGACCGAGGCGGTTCACCGCCTCGACGGTGACGCCGGCCGGGACCGCGGCGACGGCGGCGGCGGCGTTCCTCTCCTCCGCGTCCCGATGGTAGAACGACCGGTGCAGGGCCGCTCCGAGCGCGAATTTGGGCACCAGGAAGACCGCCACCACACAGAACACGGCGGCGGCCACGAGCGCCACCGTGCCCGCGCTCCGGTCGGCCCGCGCCCGGGCCGGCGTCCCCGCCAGGACGCGGTCCTGCCTGGCCCGCGTCACCCACCGGTCCAGCCGGGCGGCGCCGTCGACGGCGCCGCACGCGAGGATGATGATCAGGTAGGCGTTGTAGTGGTAGGCGGTGATCCACCAGTTCGGGAACTTGTCCTGCATCATCCGTTCCACCAGGAGCGGGATGACCGCGACGGTGATGGGCGACAGCAGCGGGAGGAAGCAGAACGGGGCCAGCAGCCACAGCATGGTGTCGAGCTTGACCCCCGGGGTGGTCATCAGCCGCAGCGCGCCGAGGGGATGAGCCACGATGTGCTCCAGGACCTGCGGCACGTTCTGACCGAGCGCGCCGTAGGCCCAGTAATAGTCGGAGCGGCCGCCGAAGGCCGGGATCAGCAGGTAGGTCGCCACCCAGGTGTCGGCCACGCCGAGAACGATGAGGGCGAGACCCACCAGTCGCTGCCTGCTCACCGCCTGCGGGCGCGTCACGGCCAGGTAGACCCCGATCCCGGCGACGACCAGGCCCATGTCCTCCTTGACCAGGAGCAGCAGCGCCAGCGCGATCAGCGCGGTCCGCAGCCGGCCCGCCTGCAGGCGCTCAAGCGCCACCGCCATCAGCACGGGGGCGAACGCGACCTCATGGAAGTCGAAGGCGGCCGCCGAGGCGATCGGCCAGCTCAGCCCGTACGCCACCGCCACCAGGTAGGCCGCGATGGTGGCCTTGCGGCCGCCGCCGAACGCGCGGCGGGTGAACAGCCACAGCGGCGGGACCGCGAGCGCGAAGAGCACCGCCTGGGCCACCAGGAGCGTCTCCGGGCTATTGAAGATCCAGTACAGCGGGGCCAGCGACGCGAGGATCGGCGACCAGTGGTCGCCGAGGACGGAGAAGTGCGGGCCGAAGTTGTTGTGCAGGCCCTTGATGACGGAGATTCCCGGCTGGAAGTGCGCGTAGGAGCGCACGGCCTGGTCAAAGATCACAAGGTCGTAGGACGACGTCTGGAAGGTGTAGTTGAGGATGAGCGAGAACCCGGAGTAGCCGGCCGCCATCAGCGCGGTCAGCACCCCCACCGCGACGGCGTGCCTGGACGGCCTCCTGCTCACCCGGCGGCCAGCCTGCTGCCGGGCCATGGGTGATGCGCTTTCCACAGTCACTCGGGGAGACCTAACCTCGGAGTTTGCTCATTTCCCACCTCGGCGTGCGGTTCGCGCTGCTCCGCCCAGGCCACGCTCTGCGCCCCGGCAGACCGGCACGCCGTGGGCGGCGGGTCGGCCGTGATCCGCGTTCCGTGATTCTAATCGTCTTAGCCAAGCTAAATTGCACGGAAGCGGAACTCCGCGTCCGGCGTGACTCGCCGACACCGGAGGCCCTCGGCGTCCCCAACGTACCGCGTTCAGCCCGCGGGGGGCGGCACGCGAGGCCCTGACCGCCAGCGCCAGGATCCGGACAGGCACAGCCAGGCGAGCACGATGACGGCGGCGAGGCGGATGGCAGGCGCCAGGTAATTCACGTTGTCCTGGAACACGGTGTTCAGCCAGTGCGGCGTCAGCGTGTCGTCCACGGCGAGAATGTAGACGGTCGTTCCGGCGAGCAACCGCGCCAGGATGACCCCGTCGAGCTTGGACGCCGGATACAGCGCGAGCAGGCAGATGACCATGACGTCATACCAGGGCCGCTGGAACGGCCAGGCCAGGAGCCAGGCGAGGCTGAGCGCCAGCGCGGGACGGACGGCGGGCAGGGCAGCGAGGCTTTCCGGCGCGGGAAGCCGCCACAGGAGCAGGACCGCCAGGCCGGCGACCACGAGCGCAGCGGCCGCCGTCAGGCCGGCTGGCGCCGAGGTCGCGGACGCCGCGTAGCCGAACGGGCGGTAGATGAGCTGGTAAAAGTTATCCGAGGTGGCGCCCTGGGTCCGGGCCGCGAGCGCCCTGACCGCGGGCCAGCCTGCGATCGCGTACCCGGGCACCAGGACCACAAGGAACCCGGCCAGCGATCCGGCCAGCGCAAGCGGCGATCTGCGGGACGCCCAGAAGACGCCGACCCCGAAGAGGCCGAACGTGACCTTGCAGGCCGTCGCCGCCCCCACGAGCAGCCCGGCCGCGAAGGCCCGGACCCCGCTGACCTCCTCGTCCGGCCGGCGCACCCGCAGCACGAGCAGGCCGCAGAAGCCGAGCGCGGTGGCCATCCCGTCGATATGGCCGCCAGCGATCATCGTCCACAGCAGCAGCGGGTTCACCGACCAGAGCAGGTGGGCGCGCATCCGCCTCGCGGGCTGTGACCGCAGCAGCCGGTCCAGGGCCAGCGCCACCGCGCCGAAGGCGAGCGCGTTCCACAGCTTCAGCCAGAGGGTGATCCGGGCCGCCGACGTCCCGCCAAGTTCCGCGGCGGCCCACTCCTCCGCCGTGGCCAGCGGACCGTAAATCGACGGGGTATTCACCCACGTGCGCGGCGCGAGCCTGGCGATCGGATCCCCGGTGCGCCGCAGCTGACCTGGCGTCATCACGTAGGGATTATGGCCGGTCACGACGATCCTGCCGTCAATCGCGTAGCTGATCACGTCCGTGGAACCCGCGGGCGGCAGCACGGTCAGCGCCGCCCCGGCCACCAGGGCTCCCGTCAGGAGCAGCCGCAGGGGCGGCAGCGCGCCGCGCGCCACGGCGGCCAGCCCCGCCGCCACGCCACCGCAGCCGATCACCGCCGCCGCCCACAGGGCGACGGTCGCTAGCCCGGGCCGCAGCCGCCAGGCGAACCACCACGGCGGTCCCGCCGCGGGGTGCGGCATCGCGGCGACCGCCGCACTCGGGCCCGCCGCCGACACGCCGATCATGATCAGGATCGCCACGGCGATGGCCGCCGTGGCTGACCAGGCCAGGACACGCGCGGTACGGTCCGGAAAGACCCGGCCGTCTCGCGTCCGGGCCCGCGCCGCGGCACCCGGTGCGATCCGGGCCCGCGAACTCGGCGCCGAATCCTCCGAGGAGGTCAGTCCTGTCATCAGTCCTCTCCCAGATCACGCGCGGTCTGCGCCGCCACTGAAGTACCGTTTCCCATTGAATTTATTGACATTAGCAGCCGGTCTGCGCCGGGCACGGCACCATGAACGAAGGGTCGCGAACCTGAGTGAACAGGCTTCCGCTGGTCATGCTGGCGATCGTGGCGGCGGGTTTCCTAGCGCTCGGCGTGTCCGAGGCGTGGGCCGATTCCCCGACATTCGATGAGCCGGTGTACGTGTCGGCCGGGGTGGCCGCCGTGCTGCACCACGATGTGACCATCAACGAGGAGCATCCGCCGCTGGCCAAGGTGCTGGCCGTGCTGCCGGTGCTGCTTACCCACCCCGTCGTGCCTGCCAACGGGACATGGTCGGGCAACGACGAGTACGCCTACGGGGCGCGGTTCGTCGCCGCGCAGCTGGCGGCGGGCACGCTGCGCCGGGTCACGTTCGCCTCGCGGCTTGTCCCGCTGGCCGAGACGGCCGGCCTGGCGTTCGTGCTGTACGCGGTGGGCGCGGAACTGGCCGGCCCGGTGGCGGGCGCGCTGGGCGGCATGCTGTGGCTGGCCTCGCCGCTGGTGCTCGGCATCGGTCACCTGGACGGCGCTGACATCCCGTTCGCCCTGGCGGCGGCGCTGAGCTCGTGGGCGCTGCTGCGCTGGCTGCGATGGCGTGACACCAGGCGGCTGGCCTGGCTCGGGCTGGCCCTCGGGGCGGCCGCGGGGACACAGGTCACCGGCTTGCTCGTGGTCGCGGCGGCGCTGGTCGTAGTGGTGGCGGCGCAATGGCGTTCCGGGGTCGCACATGCGGTGGCCAGCGCCGCACTGGCCGCCCTGATCGGCTGGGCCACGGTCTGGGCGGTCTACCTGGTGCTCGATCCGGACCTGGTGCGGCAGCTGCCGCTGCTTGTGCCCCGGCCTTATCTCGACGGCGCCAGGTACCTGTCCGTCCATGATGACAGCGGCTCGGCCGCCTACGTCGCGGGCATCGCCTACAACGGCGGCCGCTGGTGGTACTGGCCGGTCAGCCTGGTGATCAAGTGGCCGGGGGCGGGCCTGCTTCTGCTCATCGCCGGGGCTGCGGGGGGAGCTTGGCTGCCGCGGGATTCGCGGCGCCTGGCGGGGCTCGCGGTGGGGCTGCCCGCGGCCATGCTGACCGGCTTCACGCTCGCCACGCCGAAGGACGTCGGGCTGCGCTACCTGCTGCCTGCGCTGGCGCTGTGGGCGGCCGCGGCCGGCTGCGGGCTGGTCGCGGCGGTCAATGCGGCCCGGGGCGAGAGGGACAAGCGGCTGGCCCGGGCGGTCGCGGCCGTGCTGCTCGGCGCGGCCGTGCTCGTCACCGCCGGGTCGTTCCCTGATTCCATCGCGTGGACCGCCTGGCCGTTCCGGCCCAACTACGCGGTGGCGACCGATTCCAACGTGGACTGGGGCCAGGGCCTTTACGTGCTGCGCACGTGGAGCGCGAGCAGGGACCCGTGGGTGGCCTATTTCGGTCCCCGCGGCATCACCACGGCGGATATCCCGGGCGCCCGGTCGCTGCTCGGGACCACGCCGGCCCACCTCGACGGCTGGGTCGCCGTGTCGGTGACCGCGCTCAACAGCGCGAACCGCGCCTCACTGAGCTGGCTCCGGGCCTGGTGCCCGGTCGGGATCCTGGACGGGACGATCCTCATTTACCGCTTCAGCCGGCCCCCGGTGGTGATACCGGCCCCACGGCCTCCGTCGCGCCCCGCTGCACTGTGTCCTGGTCAGTGGAGTTCCGCTCGCTGAGACCGGGCTCGCTCGGACCGGCCACGGCGGGCCGGTGCTGCAGCGACGGGATCCTGGGCACAAGCAGCTGGGTCATGACCAGCCAGGCGACCACGGCGAAGACGACGCCGCCGATGATGTCCGTGACGTAGTGCTGGCCGAGGTAGACGACGCTGAACCACACCGCCAACGTCCAGACGGAGGCCACCGCCGCGGCCCGGCGGTTCACCGACCACAGCACCAGCACACACAGCGTCGGGAAGGCCGCGTGCAGCGACGGGAACGCCGCCGCCGCGTCCGGGTTCAGCCACTGGTAGTACGGGCTGACCGCGCTGGGCAGGGCGATCAGCGAATGCACGCCAGGCAGCAGGTGGTGCTTGTTGGCCAGCCACGGCGGCGCCACCGGCACGAGCACGAAGACAATGAAGCCCGCGAAGGACATGGCGAGCAGCGAGACGGTGAAGCGCAGGAACTGCACCCGGTCGACCAGCCACAGCACCATGCCGACGGCGATCGGGACGACGAAGTGGCAGAAGTACACCACGGTGCACGCGACCGCCAGCCAGTGCAGCGAGCCCAGATGCGCCTGCACGAACTCGCTGGGGTCGTGGCCGAAGAACAGGGCCCGGTCGGCGCGGATAACCAGCTCGTAATGCACGGGGATGCCGCTCTTGGGCGCGATGCCGCGCACCGCCTCATAGCCGAGGAACAGCGCGATGAACGGTACCCAGTCCCGCAGGAACCTCAGGAAATGCCCGCTCAGCAGCGCCACGGGGACCAGGATCAGCAGCAAGTAGTCCGGCGAGACCGAGATTCCGCGCCAGATCATCACGCCGGACACCAGCAGCAGGTAAAGCAGCGACACCATCACCAGCGGCCCGGGTCGCCGGCTGAGCTGGAGCCACGCCTGAATCCTGGACATCCGCACGTTCTCCTTCAGGCCGGCCTGAAGCGCCAGCGACAAGGGCGTCATTGCTCATCGAACGATGGGCAACGGGAATCTTACCGGAACCTTACCGTCCGCTCAGCGAGGTTCGCCGGGGACTCCCAGGCCGAGTCCAGCCCAGAGTTTACCGAATCCGCGGCGTGCATCTGGTCACATGCCGGCGATGAGCTTCTCGACTCGCTCGTCCACCGAGCGGAACGGGTCCTTGCACAGGACGGTCCGCTGGGCTTGGTCGTTCAGCTTCAGGTGGACCCAGTCGACGGTGAAGTCACGCCGTTTCTCCTGCGCCCGGCGGATGAACTCACCGCGCAGCTTCGCCCGGGTGGTCTGCGGCGGGACGGACTTCGCCTCGAAAATATCGATGTCGCGAGCGGCCCGCTCCACCGCCCCGGCGCGCTGCAGCAGGTAGTACAGCCCCCGGCCGCGGTGCACGTCGTGGTACGCCAGGTCGAGCTGGGCGACACGGGGCGCGGACAGCGGCAGGTCATGCTTGGCCCGGTAGCGCTCGATCAGCTGGTACTTGGTGACCCAGTCGATCTCACGCGCGATCAGGTCGAGGTTGCCTGTCTCGATCGCGCTCAGCGCCCGCTCCCACATGTCAAGGACACGCCTGCTGACCGCGTCGGCACCGTTCTTGTCGGTGAAGTCTTTCGCCCGGTTCAGGTATTCGTACTGGATGTCCAGGGCGCTGAGCTCGCGTCCGTTCGCCAGCCTGACCCGGCTGCGGCCGGTCATGTCGTGGCTGACCTCACGGATCGCCCGGATGGCGTTATCCAGGGTCAGGTCGCGCATGATCGCGCCGGCCTCGATCATCCGCAGCACCAGGTCGGTGGAGCCGACCTTGAGCAGCGTGGTGGTCTCGCTCATGTTGGAGTCGCCCACGATCACGTGCAGCCGCCGGAACCGCTCGGCGTCGGCGTGCGGCTCGTCCCTGGTGTTGATGATCGGGCGGGACCTGGTGGTGGCCGAGGACACACTCTCCCAGATGTGCTCGGCCCGCTGGCTCACGCAGTACACCGCGCCGCGCGGCGTCTGCAGCACCTTGCCCGCGCCGCAGATGATCTGGCGGGTGACCAGGAACGGGATGAGGATGTCGGCCAGCCTGCCGAACTCGCCGTGGCGGCCGACCAGATAGTTCTCGTGGCAGCCGTAGGAGTTGCCCGCCGAGTCCGTGTTGTTCTTGAACAGGTAGATATCACCGGCGATGCCCTCCTCGCGCAGCCGCCGGTCAGCGTCCACGAGCAGACCCTCCAGGATCCGCTCGCCCGCCTTGTCGTGCGCCACGAGATCCAGGACGTTATCGCACTCCGGCGTCGCGTACTCCGGATGGCTGCCCACGTCGAGATACAGCCGCGCCCCGTTCCGCAGGAAGACGTTGCTGCTCCGCCCCCACGACACCACGCGCCGGAAAAGATAGCGCGCGACCTCGTCGGGCGAGAGACGCCGCTGCCCGCGGAAGGTGCACGTAACGCCGTACTCGTTCTCGACTCCGAAGATTCGCCGGTCCACCCGCCAAGGCTACGTCCCGCCGCCCACTGACAACAGCATCCGGGCCGGCCGGGTCGCCCGCCTAACCGAGACGGTCGACCTGGACCAGCAGGTTCTTGTCCCAGACATACACGGTGTACGGGCCGTCGTGGTAGGTGCGGGCCGGCCGCCCGAAGGCGGCGAGCGCCGCGGCTCCGGGCTGCCAGTGATTGAAGAACCCGGACGCGCTGTCGGTGACCAGGAACGTCGCCTGATGCGAGCCGGGGTCGTACCAGGAGGCCTTGGATTCCCACAGGTCCGGCTGCAAGGTTCCCGGCGCCACCGCCCTGATCGTGACGGCACCGTCGCTGCCCACGGTGACGACGCTCGACTCCCAGTACCCGCCGATGCCGCTGGTCAGATGATGCGCGGCCAGGAACGCCGCGAGCCGCTGGTTGGCCGCCGGGACCGACGGCTGGGCCGCGGCGTAGCCGAGGCTGGCCGCGTAGCCGGCCAGCACGACCAGCCCGGCCAGCCGCACCGGCCGCAGCCGGCGCCGCGCCCCGGCCTCGCGGCCGAGCAGGCTGGCCGCCAGGGTGCGGCCGGCCAGCACGGCTCCGAACGGCAGGACGACGGCGAACTCCCTGGCGTTCAGGTCGGTGGCGTCGGCCAGCGTGCTCGGCACGTACAACACGACGTTGACGACCATGGCGACGAGCAGGATCTGGCTGACCATGTCGGGCCAGCTGGCAAAGTGCCTGGCCACCCGGCAGATGGCCCAGAGGACCAGGGCTACCCCGGCCAGGTGCACCAGGGCGAAGGCCAGCTCGACTGCCGGGCCCTGCGGCCTGGCGCCGAACAGCGCGAGCAGTCCCTCCCCGGTCACCCGGGCGTGCTCCGGCCAGGTGCGCAGCGGCGCCAGATGGTACGGCACCGGGTGCAAGGTGAACGCGCCGCTGGCCCGCAGCAGCCGGCCGGCCAGCCAGGCCAGCCCCTCGGCCAGGATGGCCGCGACGGCCAGGGACACCTCGTACCACTGCGCGGCCAGGCCGCCGGTGAGCCAGCCCCGGTCGGCAGCGCTATCCGGGTTATCCGGGCCGGCCTGACGCCGGGCCGCGATCAGCCCGCGGCCGACCCGCAGGGCGCACACCGCCACGAGCGGGAAAACCCCTACCACCAGCACCAGCGGGTCGGCGACAAGCACCCACGTCAGCAGCACTCCGACCACGACAGGAACCCAGCGTCCCAGCCGGCCCGCCGGGCCAGCACGATCCATGACCAGCCAGGTCAGCATCAGCGGAACAGCGGTGCCGATGTGCCCGAGGGACAGCAACAGGACAAAGACCCCGACGCCGAGCTGGGGAGCGAAGACCAGGCCGGCCGTCAGCAGCATCCGCGCCCATGCCTCCCGCGCGGGCACCTTCCCGTCGGCCCCCTTGGCCTCGTCGGCCCCCTTGGCCCCCCTGGCGAGCAACACGGCGAGCACGACCACGAGCGTGTAGGTCATCGCCGCGGCGATGTGGGCGATGTCAGTATGGAGGCCGAAGAAACGTTCGAGCATGACGTACTGCGGCAGCTCGGTGGTCAGGAACGAGACATCTGACAGGGACCAGCCGTGCAGCAGCACATTCCCGTGCAGCATGTCCCACGCCATGAGCAGGTCGTTCGACTCGTCGGAATTCTCCGGATAGGTGCGGGATACTTGCAGGTAGGCGACGAAAAGCAGGACCACACCCAGGACGGCCGCGACGCCGGGGAGCACCCGGCCACCTGGCCGCCTGGCCACTCGCCCGGGGGGCCCGGCGTCCGGTGTTAGCTGGCCCGGTGTCATCTGGCCCGGTGTCATCGTCACTGCCTATCAGGTTCGTTACGGCTGTTACAGGGTATGACGACGCTCTGGTAGGCTTCAGCCGCCTGGCCACCCCACCCTTTGCCCTTCCCGCTGAGACAGCCATGGTGGAGGCCCGCGGTTGCAGCTCACTTCCACACCGGATGAGGATAGGTCCCTCCGGCCAGGCCCGCCATCGCGATGGCCGAAATGGAACCGGCCTGTCGTTCCTGGTGCCATCGCTTTCTGCGGCTGGCTCGGTTTCGCCCTGGCCCGCTGGCAAACCTGGGCTCAGGGTCATGTCAACCGGTTCATCATGGCCGGGCACGTCTACACCGACCGCAGTCAGCTCCCCCACGGCTTGCTGCTCGTCCCCTCGGCGGGTTACGACGGGCAGTTCTACTACCGGCTCGCGCTGGACCCGGCCAACTGGAACGCGACCGCGTTCGGCATCACCATGGATCAGTCCTACCGGTACACCCGCATCGGGTACCCGGCGCTGGCCTGGCTGCTCTCCCTCGGCCAGCACCAGTTCGTCCCGGTCGTCCTGGTCGTGATCAACCTCCTGGCGGTGGCGGCCATCGCCGTCCTGGGCGGGATGTTCGCCCGCGAGTCCGGCCGTCACGCCCTGTGGGGGCTGGCCTTCGCCGCCTACTTCGGCCTGGTCATCAGCGTCGGCCGGGACACCGCGGAGCCGCTGGCCGAGGCCTGCATGCTGGGCGGCCTGCTGGCCTACCGCCGGCGCGGCCGGGCCGCCTACGTGCTCGCCACCGTCCTGTTCACCGTGGGCGCGATCACCAGGGAAACGATTCTGCTCGCTCCCGCGGCCATCGCCGTCAGCCGGCTCATCGCGATAGCCCGCCGCCGGAGCGGCCTGGGCCTGCCCGACCTGGTCTGGGCCGTTCCTGCCGTGGTGTACGGCCTGCTGGAAATCGCGGTGTACTTCGTCGTCAAGGGCGACTTCCCGCTGGTCGCGAACGGCAGCCGCAACCTCACCGTGCCGTTCACGGCCATGGTCAACGCGCTGAATTACGACATCGCTAACATCAACACCAGCCACCTGAGCCCGGTCGACATCGACCTGCTCGAGTACGCCACGGTGGCGATCTTCCTCCTCGCCGGGCTGGCCGTGCTGTTCGTCACCACCGCGCCCGCGCATGAGCCGGTCGCGTTCGTCTTCTTCGTGCTCCAGCTCGGCCTGCTGTCCAGCCAGACCTGGACGAGCACGTTCGGCGACGGACGCTCTCTCATCGAGCCCTACCTGATGGCGCTGGTCCTGCTGATAGCCACGCCACGGCGGTATCTGTCCTGGCATTACCTCGGCCCGATCGCGGCCTGCGTCCTGCCCGCGCTTGTGGTGGTGGCCAGGCGCCGCATCCTGTACATGTAATCCGGATCCTGTCCCGGCCATCCGGCGTGCCGTTCCGCCGGTCCGAAGCCCCGGCTAGCCGAGCCGGGCCAGCACGTTGGTGTTCCAGACCATGATGGTGTAGCCGTCGGCGTGATAGATCCGGGCCGGACGGCCGAAGGTGAGCGCCGCGGCCGCCTGGCCGCCCTGCAACCCGGCCGGCCCGCCCGCCACGAGGAAGGTGGCGTCATGCCTGGCCGGGTCGTAGTTCGTGTCATCGGTTTCCCATTGGTACGGCACCAGCTTGCCGTCAGCACCCTGTATGACCGAGCTGACCTGGACGCGGCGGCCGCTGTCCACGGTCGTGCTGTTGGCCTGCCAGTAGCCGGCCAGCCCGTCGCTGAGCCGGTGCGCGACCAGCCAGCTGGCCAGGCGCTCGTTAGCGGGGAGAACAGGGGACTGCGCGGCGCCATAGCCGAGCGCGGCCAGGTAGCTGGCCGCGAGCACGATGAGCACGGGCACGAACCAGCTTCTCGCCACCGGTATCCACGCCAGCACCCGGTCGCCGAGGACACGGCCGGCCAGCACCGCGCCGAGCGGAAGCACCTCGACCATCTCACGCGCGCCAAGCAGGTCGTGTGCCTGCGCGCTGACCAGGTAAGCGCCCACGTTCAGCAGCACGGCGGCGGCGAAGACGGGCACGATCTCCGCGCCAGCGCGGAAGAACCGCGCGACGGCCAGGCCCAGCGCCCAGACCACGGCGATCACCCCGGCTAGGTGCAGCGCCACGAAGACGACCTCGATCACGGGTGTCGCGCCGTCAAAGCTCGCGCCGAAGATGTTCGCGCCGAAGATCTCAAGGAAAGCCTGGAGCGTCACCCAGGATCCGTGCGGCAGCTGGCCGAGGGCCGTGTCGGTGCCCACCGTCGCCTGCTGGTACCCGCCCAGGGCGGTGATGACCCGCGGCGCGAACTCCCCGGCCACGCCGCCCGCCGCGGCCGCGGCCGCGAGGGCAAGCTCGTACCACCGGGCGGCGGTCCTGGCCGCGGGCCGGACGAGCATCGGGACGGCCCGCAGCACGCCCGCCAGCACCAGCGGGATGACGCCGGTCAGCAGCACGATCGAGTCGGCCGCCGTCACCCAGGTAAACAGCAGCCCGACAAGAACGGGCACCATCCACCGCGGGCTGAGCCGGTCGATCAGCAGCCAGATCAGCAGCAGTGGGACCGCCGTGCCGGTGTGGTCAGGGGACAGCAGCACGATCCCGGTGGCGCTCAGCTGAGGCGCCAGCATGAGACCCGCGGCGAGCAGCGCGCGGGCCAGGCCCGCCCGTCCGCGGGCCTGGCCTTGGGCGAGCAGGGCGGCGAGCAGCACGAGCAGCGTATAGGTCATGGCGGCGGCCACGTGCACCACCCAGACCCCCAGGCCGCCGCCCACGGCCTCGACCAGCATGTACTGAGGCAGTTCTGTGGTGTAGAAGGACACGTCCGAGACCTGCCAGTGCGACAGCAGCAGGTTTCCGTGCAGCATGTCCCATGCCTGCAGCACGTTGCTCGAGCCGTCCGAGGACAGCGACACCGACAGAGACTGGCGCCAGTAGCAGAAGAAGAGGATCGCGGCCACGCCCGCGATCAGGCCCGCCCGTCCCGTTCGCCGGCCCCTGGGCGGCGGTGCTGTCGCAGTGATCGGGACCGTGACCTGATGCTCGCGCCCGCCCACGGTCATCTGCGGCTCATCCCGACGCGGGCGCCACCGCGACATGGCTGAAGCGCAGGATGACACGAGCGCCGGGCGGGATGCTCTGCGGCAGGTAGAACCAGTAACCCCGGCCGCTGGCGACCTGCGCGGGCGTGCAGATGAACTGCCCGGTCATCAGGAACTCCAGCCGCGGGTAGTCCAGGCATACCTTGACCCCTGTGCGTTCGGCCTGGACGAGAAACCCGGTCGTCTCGACCCAGGCATCGTGCTGGATATGCAGCACGATCAGCTGACCTGGCGCCCGCGCGGCCAGCGTCGCCACTACCCGCGGCAGCGACTCGTCAATGTCGTTGGTGCTGCGGGTTAGCGTGCCCGGGTTGACCGCGAACACGACGAGGGTGGCCACTGCGGCCAGCACCGCCACGCAGGCACCCAGCCGCGCGCGCATGGCCCCGACCGTGCCCAGTACCACCACCAGCACCGTGACCAAGGGAGCTGACCAGTAGAAATAGCCGATGTAGTACTCGGTCAGGTCGTCGATCCCGACTGCGGCGTAGAACAGGAAGGCCAGCGACGAGAGCACGTTGACGGCGAGCAGCGCGAGCAGGAGCCGGCGCAGCGGACCGCGGCTCAGCCCGACGGTGACAGCGAGCGCGAGCGCGTAACCCGCCACCGGCACAAGCCCGGCCACCCAGGTGTGCCCGTGCGGCCACCAGAACCACAGCGCGTACCGCGTCACCTGCCGCAGGCCATGGCCGCCGGCCCGTCCCGAACTGCTGTAGGACAGGTACTTGCCGAAGTCCCCCGGCCAGTGCAGCACCAGGTTGACGACGATCGGCAGCGCGAAGACCGCGCTGATGACCGCGACCGGAATCCAGACTCCACGCCGCTCGCGGAAGAACGAGCGGACCGACGCCCGCAGCGTGCGCCGGTGCGGCCACAGCACGGCCGCGAGCACGGCCAGGGTGATGACCGGCACGAAGAACAGGAAGCAGGCATGCCCGTGGATGAGGAACCAGCCGGTCAGGGCGAAGATCCACGCGTCCTGAGCGCGCCCGGCCACGAGCGATCCGGCCGCGATCACGAACACCATGTACGCCAGCACGTACATGTACGGCATCCAGTCGGAATTGATGATCGGGGGGTAGGCGATCGCGAAGCCGGTGAAGACGGCGAAGCAGGCCGCCGGGCCGGCCACCGAGCGCGTCCAGCCGTAGACCACCGCGACGGCCAGCGCGACGAAGAAGCAGTCCAGCGCGAACACGGCCAGCATGTGCGCGTTCCACGCGGTCGGTACCACGTGCAAGGCGTCGGCGAACAGGTATTCGCCGAAGGCCTGCACGTACATGTAGGCGGGCCCAGGGTGGTGGAAGCCCTCGCGCGAGTAGTTGCCGACGAGCAGGGTGAAGTGCTTGGCCTGCGCGATCAGGATCGAGTTGGCGCCCGCATCGCCCTGCTCGTACAGGCGGGTGCTGAAAAGGAAGCGGTTCCGCACGCTGAGCAGGGCGAACAAGGCGGTGAAAGGAATCGCCCAGACCCACCACGGCCGTCGCCCGGAAGAACCCGACGAACCCGACCCCGCCGACCCGGGCACGCCCCCCGCCGCCGGGCCGCCGGCCGCCTCGCCGGGGCCGGCGGTAGCGCGGTCCTGGACATCCGGGTTCACCGCCCCGGCCCCCGGCGCCGCCGTTATCCGATCACCGCCAGCCGCCATGCTCAGATGGTTCCGGCCTTGATCGCCGCGTCGATCCAGCGAATGACTTCGTCCAGCATGGTGTCCAACGTGGTGGTCGCCTCGAAGCCGAGCACCCGCTTCGCCTTGTCGGTGGCCGGGACGCGCCGGTGCACGTCGTACTCGAACGGCTCGTCGTGGACCAGCCGCAGCGGCACCCCGGTTCCGCGCACCTTGCGCCAGATGACTTCGGCCAGCTCCCGGACGGTGGTGCTCTCCACGGTGGAGAGGTTGAAATCTTCGTTCCTGGCCTCTTGGCGCTCCATCGCCGTCACCACGCCCACCGCTAGGTCACCGCCATAGGTGTAGTGCCGTATTTGGTCCCCCGAACCGAGGATGTGCAAAGGGTCCTGACCCTTGAGTACCTTCTGCACCAGGTCAGGCACGACGTGGCTCATGGCCAGCCGGATATTCCCGGACAGGATCTCCTCGTCGCCCAGGGCCCGGCCCTCGCCGGTGCCCACGCAGTTAAACGGCCGGATCACCGTGTAGGGAAGGCGGTACTGGTCCCACGCGGCCCGGGCGAAGTACTCCACCGCCAGCTTCTGGAATCCGTAGGACGACCGCGGCGGCGGGATCTCCCGCTGCTGGCCCTCGTAGGACGGCCATTCGTCCGCGCTCTCGAAGACCATGGAGGAGGACAGGTAGGTGACCTTGCGCAGCCGGCCATCCCGGTGCGCGGCGATCGCCGCGTCACAGGACGCCGCGCTGATGCGCTCGTTGGTGGCGAGCAGGTCATAGGCGTAGGTGTGGAAGTAGGAGATGCCGCCGATCATCGCGGCCCCCGCGATGAAGTGATCGCAGTCGGTCAGCAGCCCGGTTATCAGGCCGACATCCCTGGCATCGCCTTCGACGAGCCGGTAACGGGGATGATCGTCGTAGGACTTCTTGACCTTCCCGTACTTGGAGAAGTTGTCGACGCCTATCACCGCGTAGCCACGTTTCAGCAGTTCTTCGACCACGTACCCGCCGATGAAACCCGCGGACCCGCTGACCAGAACCTGCTCCATGATGTCTCCTGCCGTTTCTACTGCGCTCGTTGCTGGCTCTGAGAACCGGGCCCGCGCTGACGGACCTGCTCGGCCGTCAGCTGCGGTCCGAAGGCGAAACGATACCAGCGCACGTAACTCGGCACCCATTTAGCAACTTTGAAGTTCGACACCCCAGCCTGCCGGTCCAGCCAGATGGTCGGGATTTCCGCCACCGGCCTGCGCAGTCGCTTGGCCTTGGCGGTCAGCTCGATGCCGATCTCGAAGCCGTCCCTTGAGTCGATGCCGACCTCCCTGACGAATTCGGTGGAGTAGGCCTTGAACGAGTTGGTCGCGTCCCTGGTCCCGACGTGAGCAAGGGCCCGCAGCGACCGGCCCGCCAGGCGGGACAACGTGCCCTTGATGACCGGTCCGCCGACTTGCTGGCCGCCGGGCATGTAGCGGGACGCGGCGGCCACCGCCACCCCGCGCTCCACCAGCCGGACGAGATCGTCGATCTGCCTGGCGTCGTCGCATCCGTCGGCCATGGTGACCACGGCGACCGGGGCGTCCGCCGCGTCGATGCCGTACCTGATCGCGTTGGCGGGACCGGGGCCATAGGTGTTGACCAGGTACTTCAGCCGCGGTTCCTTCAGCGCGTACTCCTCGGCCACGGGAATGGTCGTGTCGTCGGCGGAGTCGACGACCACCAGCACCTCACACGGCAGACGCACCGACTCGAACAGCCGGTCCAGCACGCTGAGGACGTCCTCGCCTTCGTTGTAGGCGGGCACGACCACTGAAACCCGGGGACGTTCGGTCATATCCGGACACCGCCGCCGAGCACATCCCAGATGTCGGCGGCTGGCTTGTCGATCACCAGGCCCCGGTATTCCGGGTGCGGCGCGCCGACCACGAGCAGGTCCGACCGGGCGATGACCTCGTCGAGCGGCAGCAGGTGAGGATCGACGGTGACGTACGGGTCGGTACAAAGGACCGCACCCGCCTTGAACTCCAAGATCCGCTTGAGCTTGTACGACAGGCTCGACCTGATGTCATCCGAGCTCGCCTTGAACGCCATGCCCAGGATCCCGACGGTCATCGAACCAAGCTCGAATTGCTGCTCCAGCCGGCGCACCACGTAGAGCGGCAGTCCCTCGTTGATCGCCATCGCCGAGTGGCCAAGGGGGAAGTTGTTGTCGTTATAGGCGGCGAGCTGCATGGTGTCCTTGAACAGGCACGGTCCGGCGGCGAAGCCCGCCGCGGGCATGTCCGCCGCCCGCGGGTAATCCGCGACCAGCCCCTGCCGGATCCGCTCGAAGTCCAGCCCCCGCTCGTTAGCCATCATGTACAGCTGGTTGGCGGTGGCGAACTTGATATACCGCCAGACGTTAGTGAACAGCTTCGCCAGCTCCGCCTCCTCGGGCGACATCACCACCAGCTTGCTGGTCAGCCGCGCGAACAGCCGGGACGCTCGTTCCGTCCCTGCCGCGGTGCGGGCCGAGACGATCTGCGGCAGCTCGAAAAGCTCGGTCATGGCCTTGCCTTCGGCGATCCGCTCCGGGCAGAACGCGACCTCTATCTCCAGCCCGAGTCCGGCCACCATCTTCTCCACCAGGGCCGTCACCCCGGGAAACACGGTGCTGCGCAGGACGAGCAGCTGACCGTCGTGCAGGTAGCCGGCACAGCCGCCGAGGGCCTTGGGGATCGCCGTCTGGTCGGGGTTCAGGTGCTCGTCGACCGGCGTTCCGATGACCACCACCACGTGCTCCGCCGTGGCCACGATCGCGGGATCACAGGACGCCTCCAGATGCCCGTTGCCGAGCACCCGTTTCAGCACCTCGTCCGCACCTGGCTCGGCGAACGGCATCCGGCCCGAGTTCACCATGGCGACCGCGGACTCGCTCAGGTCGTAGATGGCCACCTTGGCGCCGCGATCCGCGAACGCGAGCGCGAGCGGCAGTCCCACGTGCCCGCATCCCCCGATGACGATCACATCTCGGTCGATCTGGTCAGGCAACTTCGTCACGTGCATACCTCCGGCTGGGATAGCAGGCCTCCGGCGGCCTCGGGAGCACCGTACGAGCGCAACTGCGTCACAATCTCTGGCGCCTTACCTTACCGCTGTGCACATCCTGCGCATGGTCTTGTTATCCCGCTGTCGCCACATGCCCACATGCCTGTCACCTAGCAGGCCGGCGGCCCTTCCCTCGACGGCAACGGGTTAGGTACTTTTTGTCAGCGAGTCGCTGACACCTACGGTAAGATCTCGCAGCACGGCTGGCCTGGCCCGCACTCGTCAAGGATGGCACCATGCCTGGTCAGGAGCACGTGATACCCCAGTATGCAGGTCGCGAAGCCGGTTATGCCTGACGGCCAGGAAGCCGTCACGTCCGCCGACCGTGCGACCGCCGGTATCGGCAGCTCTTCCGGCGGAACGGACCCGCGGGCCTCCCGGGCGCAGGCGGGCCGGACGGACCGGCCCGCTGTGGCCGGCCTGATCGCCTTGCTCGCCGCGCTCGGCTTCGTGCTGACCCGCTGGCAGACCTGGGCGCACGGCAACATCGGCTGGTTCATCCTGGCCGGGCATCACTTCACGGTCGCCGCCCAGCTGCCGCACGGGATACCTATCGCACCGGCCTACGGTTATGACGGCCAGTTCTTCTACCGGCTGGCGCTCAATCCGGTTAACTTCCACCACACGGCGTACGGCATCATCATGGACCGGTCCTACCGGTACATGCGGATCGGCTATCCCGTCGTGACCTGGCTATTGTCCGCGGGCCAGCACGCCGCGGTCCCGGTCGTGCTGGTCGCCGTCAACATCGCCGCGATCGGCGCCATGGGCTATCTGGGCGCCGTCTACGCCCAGGCCGGCGGCAGGCACGCGCTGGCCGGCCTGCTGCTGCCGTGCTATTTCGGCCTCCTCACCAGCCTGTCCCGTGATACCGCGGAGCCGCTCGCCGCCGCCTTGCTGCTGGCCGCTTTGCTGGCCGTACGGGCCCGGCGGCCCGTCCTAGCCGCCTTGCTGCTGGCTTACGGCGTGCTGACGAGGGAGACGGTCATGGTCGCGGTCTCGGCCATCGCCCTCGTCCGCGTCATCGGCATGCTGCGCCGCAGGCAGCGTCCCGGCCGTGATGATCTCGCCTGGGTGCTGCCCACCGTGGTGTTCGTGGCCTGGCAGGCGGTGGTGAAGGCCGCGACGGGGAACATCCCCCTGCTGGCCGACGGCGGCCGTAACGCGGGCGCACCGTTCATTGCCCCGTTCCAGGCGCTGAGGAACAACCTCGCCCACCTCAACACGCATCAGCTCGATCAGTACGACATGTGGCTCCTGGAGCTAGCGATCCTGGTCCTGTTCTCGATCGTGGCACTGCTGTCCCTGCGGTCCACCAGCGCACCGGTCCAGGAACGGGTGGCTCTGGTCCTCTACCTGGCAGAAATCTGCATCGTCACGCCGAGCACCTGGAGCAGCCTCGATGCGGACCTGCGATCCTTCATCGAGGTCTACCTGCTGGCCGTGATCATCCTGCTGGGCACTGGCCGGCGAAGCGCCGGGGCCCGGCTGCTCCCCGGGCTCGCCGCCCTCACCGTGCCCGCCCTGATCCTCGTGTCGCAGCGCAGGTTCGGCGGGTCCTGACCACGGGCGGACCGGTCCCGCCGCTCAGCCGAGGTCGGTGAGCAAGTTACGGTTCCAGACCAGGATGGTGTAGGAACCGACATGGTAGGTTCGCGCGGGCTCACCGAAGGTGGCCAGCGCCGCCCCCTTGTCGGTAAAGCCGGGATACCCGCCTCCGCCCGGGGAGAGCACGACGAAGTTCGCTGTGCTCAGCTTCGGGTCATACCAATCCGACTTCGACTCAAAGCCGGGCGGTACCAGCCGTCCGCCTGACAGGGCCACGAGCCGGATCTGAACCCGGTTACCGCTGGTCAGGGTGACGATGTTCGACTCCCAGTAACCAGAAAGGCCGGTCTGCAGATGCTGCGCGAGCAGCCAGGAGGTGAGCTGTGAGTTCTGCGCGGGCACCGGCGGCTGGCTGATCTCGCGGGCGAAGCCGGCCAGGTAGCCAAGCAGCACCACGAGCAGGACAGGGATGAGCTTGGAGGCCTGAAGCCGGCCACCCAGGAGACGTCCGGCCAGGGCCGCGCTGAACGGCAGCACGGCCACGATCTCACGGGTCTGCGAGATCACACTGGCCTCGGTGCTGAACACGTAACCGATCACGTTGATGACCAGGCCGGTGATCAGCAGCTGAGCGACCAAATCCCGGTCCCGCAGGAAATGCCGCGCCGCCAGCCATATCCCGCAGGCCGCCAGCAACACGCCGACCACGTGCAGCGCGATGAAGTCGGTACTGGCTCCTGGGCGGAGCCCGAGAAAGTCGGCGCCGGCCAGCAGCAGTAGCCCCTGGCCGGTCATGCCCAGGTTGCGAGCCACGGTCGTGCCGTTGCTTGTGAACTGGTCGACGATCGCAGGCATGTAGTACCCGCCGTGGGCGGAGATGACGCGCACGGCCAGGACGCCCGCGGCCGCCGCGACGAGGGCCGCCGCGCCGAGAGCCAGGTCATACCACTGCGCCGCCAGTGGCTTGCGTTCGATGGCCACGGCCTGGCCGACGCGGATCGCGCAGACGAGCGCGAGCGGCAGCGCGCCGATGAAGAGCACCAGCTTGTCCGCCACCTCGACCCAGCCGAGCAGGGCCCCGACGATGACCGGGATGTACCAGCGGGGGCGGGCCCGGTCCAGGATCAGCCAGACCGCCATGACCAGCATGGAGGTGCCGATGTGGTCCGGTGAGGAGATGAGGATGTTCACCCCGGAGGCCAGCTGGGGCGCGAGCATGATGCCGACGGCGATGAGCACTCGCACCAGCGCCTGACGCCCCGTGGTAGTACCCTTGGCCAGCAGCGCGGCCACGAGTGTCGCGAGCGTGTACGTCATGGCCGCGGCCACGTGCACGACGTCGGAGTTCAGTCCGCGCCAGGACTCCACCAGCATGTACTGCGGAAGTTCTGTGGTGTAGTACGAGACATCCCCCAGCCGCCAGTCATGCAGCAGAAGGTTGCCGTGCAGCATGTCCCAGGCCTGCAGGGCCTGGGACGCCCCATCGGAATTGACCGCTCGCGTCCGCGCCAGGAGCAGGTAACACGCGAAAGCGGCCAGGGTACCGATCACCCACGCGGCTGCTGCCAGCCACCGGCGGGGGCGCGGTACGCCACGCCCGGTGCGGCCCGGCGTGCCTGCTGCCTGCTCATCCCCGGCCGGCCAGGCCAGCGCCTCGCCGGCGCTCATCCGGCGGTCACGACGGCCTGCCGGAGCCGGCCGATGACGGGTTTGCCCTGCGGGGCGGTGGGGGTGAACCAGAAGACCTGGCCCGCGGCGACCTGCTGGCTCGTGCAGATGAACTGGGCGGTCATCATGTACGTCCAGGCGGGATTGGGCACGCAGGCCCGGACCCCGGTCCGCTCCGCCTGCACCAGGAAGCCGGTGACGTCGGGCCAGGAACCGTGGTCGAATCGCAGCACGATCATCCGGCCGCCCGAGCGCGCGGCGAGCGCGGACACCATTCCGGGCAGCCCGGGATCGGTGTTAGGGCCGCTGCCGGCTACCGCCGGATCGCTGCTGTTCGTGCTGGTCCGCGTCTCCGGTGCGATCGCCAGTGCGGTGACCGCGAGCGCCACCGCGGCCAGGGCGGTCAGGGCACCCAGCCGCGACGGCACCGCCTCGACCACGCCGAGCACCACGACCAGCAGCATAATGACCGGCGCTGACCAGTAGAAATAGCCAATGTAGTGCGCGTTGATGTCGTCGATGCCGGTCGCGGCGTAGTACAGGAACGCCAGCGTCGACACCGCGTCGACGGCCAGCAACGCGGTGAGGAACCGGCGCAGCCGGACGGGGGCAACCCACCTGGCGACCGCGACGGCGGCCGCGCATCCCGCGACCGGGATGATCCACGCGTCCCGGTACGGCCACCAGTACCACAGCGCATACCGCACCGTCACCGCCAGGCTGTGCCCGCCTACCTTCTTGGAGGAGGTGTACGCCAGGTAGTAACCGAACTGACCGGGCCAGTGCAGCACCAGGTTGAGCACGATCGGGAAGGCGAAGACGGCGCTGATGACCACCACAGGAATCCACACCCGCCGCTGGGTGGCGAAGAAGGACCGTACCGAAGCGCCGAGGTCGTGCCGCCTGGGCCATAGCACCGCCGCCAGGACGGCGCACATGATCACCGGCACGAAGAGGAGGAAGCACACGTGCCCGTGCATCAGGAACCAGCCGGTCAGGGCCAGGATCCACGTGTCCCTGGCCCGCCCCGCCGCCACCGACGCGGCCGCGACGAGGAAGACGATGTACATCGGCACGTACAAGTACGGCATCCAGTCCGTGCTGAGCATGGCCGGATGCACGGCCGCGAAGGCGACCACAGCCGCGAAGCAGGCCCCGGCGGCCCGCGGCGACCCGGTCCAGCCGTAGCCGATCCCGGCGACAAGCGCCACCAACGTCGCGTTCAGGACGTAGACCGAGAGCAACTGGCCGTTCCAGGCGGTCGGGACGACGTGCAACCCGGCCCAGAACAGCGATTCGCCGGCCGCCTGGACGTACATGTACGCGGGGCCCGGATGGTGGAAGTGTTCCCGGGAGTAGTTTCCGACCAGCAGGGTGAAGTGCCTGGCCTGCTCGATCAGGATGGAGTTCGCGCCCATGTCCGCGTCCTCATACAGCCGCGTGCCGAACAGGAACCGGTTACGGACGCAGAGCAGCACGACCAGGACGGCCGTCGCCGCCGTTATCACCCACCATCGACCGGGCCGGCCCGCGCCCTCCGCCGCCGGCCCGGTTCTGTCCGCCGGGGCCGAGATAACCGACTCGTGCTCCTCGCTCACGCTCACGTTGGCGATCTCCCCTATCGTGGGATGCTGTTGAGCAGGTTCCTCTCCCATACCAAAATGGTGTAGGGGCCCGTGTGATACGTCCGGTCAGGACGGCCGAAATACTTCTGCACCAGTGCCCGCGGCTCCCAGTGATTCATGAAGCCTGGCCTGCTGTCCAGGACGATGAAGTTGGCGTCATGCAGCTTGGGGTTGTACCAGGAAAGGTTGGACATCCACAAGTCGCGCGTCATGCTGTACTGCATCAGGGCCCTGACCTCGACCCGGCCGCCGCTGTCCACCGTCACGCTGCTGCTGGTCCAGTAGCCGCTGAGGCCATAAGTCAGGTGATGGTCGAGCAGCCAGGACGCGAGGCCGGTGTTAGCCGGGGGAACCGCCGGCTGGCTGGCCTCGTATCCGAGCCCCGCAGTGTAGCCGGCCAGGACCAAGATCCCGGCGGCGAGGCCAGCCAGCCTGAGCCGGCGCCCCGGGCCGCCGGGCGCCACCGCCCGGCTTGCGCCTGCGGCGGCACCCTCCTTGACCGCCCGGACCCCGCGGGTCAGCACCCGCGCGGCCAGCACAGCGCCGAACGGCACGATGACGGCGACTTCGTGCGCGGCCTCATCCGCGGCGTTGGTGAGCAGGTAAAGCGCCACGTTGAGGACGATGGCCACGGCGAGAACCTGATCGACCAGGCTGACGCTGAAGAACCGCCGTGCCGTCCGCGCCAGCGCCGCCAGGACCACGAGCACGCTGGCCATGTGCAAGAACGCCAGGGCGAGCCACACGCCGCTGAGCCCGTCGTAGTTGGCCCCGAAAACCTCGAGTACCTTCCACCCGGCCTGCGCGTTGTTGTGCAGGTCATGCCAGGGCACCAGGTAAAAAGGCGGCCGGTTGACGGTGTAGCCGCCGAGGGCGCTGAGCAGGTTGTTGACCACCCAGGCGAGCCCGGCCGCGGCCACGGCCGCGGCACCGAGCGACAGGTCGTACCACTGACCGGCGATACGGTCGGTCCACTGGCCGCGGCCGGCCGCGAAGCCCCGGACGACCCGCGCCGCGGCGACCGCCCCCAGCGGGCCGATCCCGACCACGTAGACAAGAGGGTCGGCGACCAGTGCCCAGGTCAGCAGCACGGCCATCAGCACAGGCAGCTGCCACCTCGGCGCCATACGGTCGAGCAGGAGCCAGGTGAGCAGGAGCGGGACCGAGGTGCCGATGTGCCCGACCGACAGGTCCAGGGCGAAGACGCCCAAGCCGAACTGCGGGGCCAGCATGATGCCCGCCGCGATCAGCGTCCTGGTCCAGGCCGCGCGCCCAGACGAACCACTCCGGGCCAGCACCACGGCGAGCAGAAATACCAGCGTGTATGTCATCGCGGCGGCGACGTGCGCGGTCTGCATCTGCCGGCCGAGGAAGCTTTCCAGCAGGGCGTACTGCGGAAGTTCGGTCGGGTAGAACGACACGTCGGACATGAACCAGCCGTGCAGCAGCAGGTGGCCATGCAACAGGTCCCATCCCATCAGCAGGATGTTGGCGCTGTCAGAATTAAGGGCGTAGGTCTCGGAAAGCCGCAGGTAAACCGTGAACAGGATCACCGCGGCGGCCAGGTAAGCCGCGACCACCGCCCGGCGGCGTGGGACGCCGGGCACGCCCTTACCCGCGTCCGACCCGGCCGATGAGGCGGCCGGAGCTGGTGAGTGGATCTCAGCGCCGGCCCTCAGTCCGCCCATGGAAAGGAAAGCTTAGCCGGTCCGGTCCGTCGCCGGAGTCACCAGTTGGCGGGCATAACGCTCGTTCGGCGTGGCTTCTGCGGAGGGATCTGGCCGGTTTACCCGGGGGCTGGCTCGCTGACCTTGAAGCGTGGCTGTCAGCGGGCCGGATAGCCCCGGATGGCCCCGCCGTACCTGCTTGTCGGTCACTCGCTGGGCGGTCACATCGCCCGTGCCTTTACGGCTCGCCACCTAGCTGATGTAGTCGGTGCACCCGCGTCCCAAGGCGCACGCAGGCTCCGGCGTTCTGCCCCGCCTGCCCCATCTACCCCAAAGCTGGCCGAGCTGACATGAACGTGGATTGTTAGCTTCTGATTTCGAGGGTAACGATCCACAATGCTGGTTTGCGGTATTCCTAGTCTCGCGCGGACCGGTAATCGGGCTCCCCGGAGGCGGCCGCTCCGAACGATCGCGGGCTGTTGCCTTGTTCACAACGAGGCAACAGCCCGCGATGATGCGGTTTAGGGATAGGTGATGACGTCGCTCGGGCCGGGTGAGGCGGTCGTCACCGCGGCACCGGTGCCGTTGATCACGGAATTGATGCCGCCCGACCCACTCAGGAAGCGGGTGAAAACGTCCTGGAATTGAACGTTCGGGTTATCGGGAGCTTGGAAGGCGGTCGAGGCGTAGATCGTCACTCCCTGGTTGAAGAAGGAATAGCTGCCCATGCCGTAGCCCTTGAACGTCGTGACGTTGGGAGTGACGACGAAAGCCGGATAGCCGTCCTGGCTCGGAGTCGCCATCCAGGCCGACTGGCTGGGCGGATCGTAAGGCATCTCGTTCTGGAAGAAGATGTCCGTGCCGCCCTGGCCACTCCAGACGACCTCGTCCTTCTGGTAGTGCTCGACGGCCAGGCCGTAGGCAGTCACGTTGTCCCCGGTGACGACAACCCCGGTGCTGGCGGTGTTGACGGTCCAGCCGACCGCGTTGCCGTGATCAGCACGCCAGACCCAGGAGTTGTCGATGATCGAGTTCCCGGCGTTGTCGAGCAGGCTCACGGTCGCCGAGACGGGCGTGGTCTCGGCACCGCCGATGCGGAAGTACACGTCCTGGACCAGGTCGGGGTCGCTGGCCGAGCTGGAACCGGGGGTCCCGACCGAGAGCAGCACCGGCGAGTTGACCGGGCCTGCGTCGATGATGAGGCCGGACAGCTTCACCCCGCGGTTGGGCAGCACGATCATGGCGGCATTGCCGTGCTGGGGCACCAGGGTGGCCAGGCCAAGGCCCAGGATCACGGTGTCCGGACGGCTGACCACGATGGGCAGGTTCAGGTTGTAGACACCGGGCGTGAGGATAAGGTCCTTGCCCAGGGCCAGCGCGGCGCTGATCACGAGGGTGGGGGTGGACGGGCTGGCCACGAAGAACTTCGACAGCGGCAAGGACGTGCCGGCTTCCTGCCCGCTGGCCCAGGACGGGCCGGACGAACCTTGCTGCACCGCGGGGACGAAGACGTTGTAATTACCGTTGGAGTCGGTGAACAAGAAGGGCTCTTCCTGAGTCACCGGGCTGGCGGACAGGACCGTGTTCTGCTCGCACTGACCGGTGAAGACCGGCGACGGCGCGCCCTGGACGCCGGAATAGACCATGTTCCACAGCCCCTGCGGGCACCCGTTGGCTCCGCCGATGGCGCTGTTACGCACCATGTACTGCTGGTTGCCGTAGAAGTCGAGGGCACCGCTGATCTTGCTGTCGGCGATGAAGCCGCCGCTGGCGAAGTTGTTGCTTGCGCAGTAGTCCTGGAAGACGACGTTGCCGTTGACGATGGCGCGCCTGATCGGAGAGGCCTGAGAGGCCGACCAGATCTCCGCGCTGTTGGCGCAGCCCGCGCCGTAGGGGTCAAGCACCGGGGGGGCGTAGGCCGGCGGCGTGCTCGGCAGGTCGACGTTGAGGTCCAGGTTGGACAATGACCGCCAGAAGTTGTCATCGGAGTTGCAGTCGCTTGTGCCGGCCGTGCACAGGTTGTTGAACACGTCGATGGCGCCGTTGACGACCGTGTCCTGCGGCAGCGAGCCCAGGCCGGCCACCTCGGTGTAGTAGCCGACCTGGAACACCAGCGGGTCGGCGGCCGATCCGTAGCTGCCGGGCAGGAAGAAGATCGCGTAACGCTGGCTGCTGAACTGGCTCGCCACCGGGACCTGCTGGCTGGCGATGTTGTCCAGGTCGGTCTGGATGGTGGCCTGGCTCATGGTGTCGCTGAAGACGCAGACGTTGGGGCCGAAGGAGGTCGCGTTCGCCCCTGGGCACAGGGAAGACGGTGCCTGGGCGGGCCGAGCCACGGTAGCCGTGCTGGCGGCGGCGGTAGCGGCGGGCACCGCCGCGAGTCCGGCCCCGGCGATCAGGGCCGCCGCCGCGCACATGGCCGGGCCGGGGCGCCTGCGGGCGGCAGAGGTTCTCGTCAAAATGCCGCCCCAAAGGGCTGCTAGCTGCGGAAATCTCATTGCGTTACCTTGGTCCCTTCAGCTTTAGATATCGCCCTCCCCCAGGGTGCTTTCCATCCGCTGGCCATTTCCGGCATTGCTTTGAAGACATTAGAGCTGAGATGTGCCCGCGCAGTTCATGACGGCGCAGCGACCTGGGGACGCCCTTCGTGATCGTTTTTGTTTGGTTTTCCCGGAAATGGCATCGGGCTTAACATATCGGTAACGTTGTTAACGCGACATAAACATCATTGCGCAATCATAAAATTTCCGTTAACGCTTGGGTCACGATAGACCTGGCCCAGGCCGGCCGCTTCCACCCGGGCCTGGCCGGCGGCCCGGCTTCAGGCGGCGGCGTTGGGGGTGGGCTGGGGAGTTGCCTCGGCGGCGACGGTTCCCTGGCTGGCTCGTTCGCCGGCCTGACCGTGTGCGGCCTGGCCGTGTGCGGTCTGGCCGTGTGCGGTCTGGCCGTGTGCGGTCTGGCCGTGTGCGGTCTGGCCGTGTGCGGTCTGGCCGTGTGCGGTCTGGGGCGGCGCGACCGACTGAGCGATCCAGCGGCCGATGCGATCGACGAGTTCCTGGCTGCAGGCGGCCTCAGCGTGGCCCATGTCCGGCATCAGCCAGAGGTCCTTGGGCTCCCGGGCCGCCATGTACAGCTGCCGCGCGTGCTCGGGCGGGAAATAGTGATCCTTTTCGCCGTGCACGATCAGCAGCGGGACCGGCGAGATCCGCGCCGCCGCCTCGGCCGGAGGGACGGGGACCGGCTTCCAGCCCTCCGGGCTGATCCTGGTCTTCAGCCACCGGCTGGTGACGAACCGGCCGAGCCGGTGCTCGACCGCAAAGTGCACGCGGCGCATCGGTTCGGTGCCGCGGTAGTACCACCGGCCCGGGCCGCTGACCGACACCACCGCGTCGAGCCCCCCGATCAGGCCGGCGTGCCGGAGGACGATCGACGCGCCCATCGAGAACCCCACCGTGACGATCCGCCGGTAGCCGAGTTGGCGCGCGTACGCGACCACCACGTCGAGGTCCTTGATCTCCCGGTCACCCAGCGTGGACAGGCCGCCGGAGCGCCCGTGACCGCGGAAATCGAAGGTGAGGACGCCGGCCATCCGGTTGAACCGGTTGGCGATGCGCCACACGTTAGGCCGCTGCCAGGACAGCGTGAAACCGTGCGCGACCACGATCGCGAGATCCCTCGCACCAGGAAGATGAATGGCCTCGATCGGGACGCCATCTTCGGTGACCAGGGTTGTTGCCGTAACAACAGGCTTGGTCATAGTTCACCCCGCCAGACAGGTTACCGCCGTGATCCGGCGGCTTTGCTACGGGTAACCACGTCGGCAGCAGGTTCAGTCCCCGGCGCAGGCCGGATCAAACTCCGGACTAGTGCCGCGGCAGTGAGGTGACGTTCGCCCCGCTTCCCGCCGCCGTCGGCCCCGGGCCCGGCCACGATGGTCCGTTGCTAGTGCGGGGGTTCGCTGGTCAGGCCCCGGAGGCGGGTCCGTCGGGGTCGTGCTGGTGGCGCGGTGGCGGCTGGGGGTGGTGATGCGAGGTGTGTGCCGTGCCTGGTCCGGCCGGGCGTGAGGCGGGCCGGGCCGCCGGGTTCGCGTGGAAGATCGGGCTCCCGCGGATAGTTTGGTACCCGATAGGGTACCAAACCTTCCAGGTAAGCCGAATATTCCACGACTTTTTTCGATAATTGTGACGGGTGGGTTGCGGGTGCGGGGAGCGGCGGGAGTGGCGGCGGGGTGGTGGCTGGGGTGCGGCGGTTCGGGCCTTCAGGGCGTGACCGCCGCCTCGGTCGTGAGCCGTCGCGCGGGCCTGTGGTCACGGTCGGCAGATGGCACGGGAACGACAATGAACGGACCATCGTGGCGCCTCGCGACCGGGAGCAGGGCAGCACGGGCGTGCAGGACGGGACTCACGGGGGCTCACGGGGACCGCGGGCGGGTCCGCAGGACGGCCAGTCATCGTCCGGGCGCGACCCTTCGCTGCCGGGTAACCGGGCCAACGCTGATTGATGCGGCACTAGCCGAACCGGCCGCCGATGGGAAAAGCTTCGGTTAGCCTGCCCAGTAAACCGGCACAGCCAAGGAGCCTCATGTCCGTGCTGAAGGCCCTCACCGACGCCATCCGCGACAGCTCCGTCGAGGTCATCGACCTCACCGCGCCGCTGACGTCGGACACGCCTGTGATCAGCCTGCCGACGCCGTTCGGCGACACCGCCCGGTTCGCGCTGACCGAGATCAGCCGCTATGACGAGCGCGGGCCCGCGTAGTACTGGAACGACATCGTGACCGGAGAGCACACCGGCACTCATTTCGACGCCCCGGCGCACTGGCTGACCGGGCAGGACCGCGAGGACATGGCGCAGGTCCCGGTCTCGCGGCTGGTCGCCCCCGCCGCCGTCCTCGACTTCAGCGCGGAGACGGCGGCCGACCCCGACTTCCTGCTCGAGGTGGATCACATCAGGCTATGGGAGACCGAGCACGGCCCGCTGCCCGACGGCGGCTGGCTGCTGTACCGGACGGGCTGGGACGCACGGTCCGATCACCAGGC
>JBEKGC010000001.1:0-50260 GCA_050013055.1 Streptosporangiaceae bacterium | reverse complement strand
ATGCAGCGGGAACTCCCCGCCTGGATCGAGGAGATGGACGGCCGCGGGGTGCGGCTGCTCGGCCGGGAGCTGGACCTCCCGCAGACGGCGGTGACAGTACGCGTGCGCGGCGGCGAGGCGCTGGTGACCGACGGGCCATTCGCGGAGACCAAGGAGTTCGTGGCGGGCTTGGACATCTTCGAATGCGCCGGCCTCGACGAGGCGATTGAGGCGGTGGCCAAGAGCCCGGTGTCCCGGTATCACCCGATGGAGATCCGGCCGTTCGCAGAGGGGCTGCGGCTGGGTGAGGCGGCGTCTGCGTTCGCGCGGGAGGACGACTCGGCGGGCACGCCGTACCTGCTGACCATGTGGATGGGCGGAACGCCCGCGGCGCCACTGGACGACGAGGCGGTCATGCAGGAGGGCGAAGCCTGGCGACAGGACCTGGAGGCCCGCGGCCTCCAGGTCCTGGGAAACGCGCTCAAGGGCCCGGACACGGCCACCACGATCCGCGTCCGTGACGGGCAGACGCTGATGAGCGACGGCCCGTTCATCGAGACCAAGGAGTTCATCGCCGGCATCGACGTCGTCCGCTGCGCTGACCAGCAGCAGGCGATCGAGCTCGCGACCGCGCATCCGATCGCCCGGTACCACGCGATCGAGGTGCGCCCGTTCTACAGCGAATGACCACCCCGGCCGGTCATTCGGTGACATCATGCTGCTCTGCGACCCAACGGATAAGGCGACCCTGACGGTTTCCGCCGACCAGATTGTCATAGCAAGCGC
Organism: Streptosporangiaceae bacterium; assembly: GCA_050013055.1. GTDB lineage: Bacteria > Actinomycetota > Actinomycetes > Streptosporangiales > Streptosporangiaceae > Palsa-504. The sequence goes on along the minus strand of JBEKGC010000001.1, from coordinate 49,495 downwards.
TGATCCATCGTGCATGAAGCAGGCAGTCGGCGCCGAGGCCACCCGATTACATACACGCACAAGCCACTTAGCCATTAGAAGTGGGAATCATCACCCCTGCCATGTCCCCTGCCCAGGCGCTCCTTATGCCTTGTGGAAGAAGGCGTAATCGCCGTCGTGCCTGACGATGTCGTCTAGCTGCAGCGTCGGTTGCTCGCCCCGCAGATACGCCGCGACGGCCTGAAGCTTGGCCTGCCACGCGGTGGCCGAGAGCGCGCTGCCCCGCTTCCTGAGATCCGGGTTGGCGTCATGGTAGTCAGCCATCGCTTTTGCCATGTAGACGTGCGCCACGACGACCGCCTCCGAGGCGAGGAAAAGCGTAATCGCCGGCGTTGTCGCGGCGACCTTCGCCTCGATCTCCACGTCATGAATCTTGTCCGTGGGCATGAAGTAGCTGTCCCCGGCCGTCAAGGCGACGCTGCTCTCGACGGTCGTAAGTTCACAGCCGGACCGGTAGACGTGCTCTGGCCACGTATCGTCAACATGTTCCAGCCGGATGCCGTCGTACCGGCTATTTCCGGGGTATGCGACTAGGTTGCCCGCCGCTTCTTGAGGGGCGTGGTAGTCGTAGATCGACTGATGCATGACGCCTACGGATACCATGGAGGCAAAGTCAAACGGATGCGAATGCGGTGGCTCGACTATTACACCTGATTCGATGCGGGCGCCGGTCGGAAACCCTTCGGCGTACGGGTTCGGCTGCCAGATGTGCATGGCTAGTGCCCACAAACCGGGGGTTTCTGTCTCACCGAGAAGCTCCAGGATCCTGGGTTCCGCTTCGACTGTTCCCGCTGACGGCCCAGCTTCGGTCAGGAAAAGCAGAGTCTGCCCGGCCCAGCCGTACACGGCGTGCTTGGATCCATTCCGCGAGGGTCGGGTCAGCTCTTCCTCGTAGGTTCCTTCGCGCGTCGTGGAGTCGCGCAGCATGTCGAGCAGGGTAGCCAGCACCTGCGCTTGGCCGAGCGTCCGTACGTAGGTGTTCATCGCGGCCAGCCGGGACTCGCCTCTCGGCAGTACCCGGATGCCGTTCAGGATACCGCGCAGCTCGCGGACCGGTTCGATGCTCCTCGGCTCGCTGCGCCACCTGTCAACGACGGACATGGTCGCCCGCTCGATGCCCGGGTCGGGCGGCAGGCACGTCAAAGTGTCCCGAATCGACGTCAGTGGCTGGCCGTCAACGCTCAGCGCCGGGCACGGGGGAAGGTGCGGCTGTCCCCAGTCGGCATTCCGGCCTGACGGCAGCGTGTCTTTAATTGACTGCAATGTTGGATCTCCTCTGGCTGGAGGCCGGTTAGCTGCCCGCCCAGGCGGCGACACCAGCGATCATTTCATCGGCGTGCAGTGAGCCGTGCTCCCACTCGTAACTGGTGTCGGGCACCGGGAAAGCGTCACCATATGACACTGTTACCACGTCGCCGACAGCCTTTTGGGTCAGGGTGGGATGAGCACAGTACCGGGTAAACTCTTTCCATTCGGCGCTGTCTCGCATGAATACGGCGATTCTGTCGCTAAGCGCGCCTGATATCTGGTCGTAGACCTCATCCACGAGCCGAGGATGGGGGTAGAGCCATCTGACCCGCCCAGCACCTCCGGCCGGAGATGTGCAGTATTGCGGGTTGTCCACCGACGCCCACGCCGCAAGCTGATCCGGATGGCACGCGTTGGGCATATTTCCATGGTCCGAATGGATCAGAACAGTATATCCGGCGGCGGCTAGCGTTTCCGCGGTCTCGGCGATACGGTGCAGCGCGAGAAGCAACTCGTCGCTGTATCCGTGGTGATGGATATGATCATCGAAGTTCACGTAGACCCAGCGGCAGAAGGTCTGACCGCCGCCCCCCAGCCGGGGCAGGAGATCAGCCACCGCCGCCTCCTGCATCTTCAGTGGGGACATCCGCAGCGGGTTGAGGTCTGCTGACGGATCTACCCGCAAGGCGCCTCGGGTGAGAAGCTTTATCCACGCCTCGCTGATCCCGAAAAAGTCACCGATGAGTACCTCGGCGGCGAGGCCGAGGCCTGCCAGCACCTCGAACATCGTGGGCGCCGGGGTAGCGGCCGCAAGATCGGAGTGGTCGGGCTCGGTGACCACCCAGTTGGCCTGGTTGTCGAGAATGTAGTTGGTCGTGAGCCCGGGCCGGGTTCGCAGGACGGGCCCGGTTACCGGATGCTGGCCCGGCGGCAACCCGACGGCGGCCAGCCAGCTCACCAGGGACGTCGACGGAAATGTGCTGCGGTATACGATGAATTGGTCCGCGGACGCGCAGGCCTCCTGCAGCACGGGTGCTCCGACACCGTCCACCGCGAAGACCACGACCTCACCGCGTCGGCCCAGGCGGAGCCGGCCCGTGTCCTGCGCGCAGGACAGCACCATTTCCGATACTACGTTCGGTTGCGGAAGCGACATGTGCGGCAAGGACTTCATGAGTTCTGCCATGTCGCCGGACGTCATCATTGGAGTTTGCATGATTATTCCTATTAGTTCCCGCCGGAGATTGCTCGCCCGAAATGGCGATATATCAGCCGCCGGAGCTCAAGCCACCATGGCATGCCGCCATGAGGATAGACATTGGTCATGAAGGCCGCGCAGAGATCCAGTCCTTGATGGGCGAAGAAGAAGCCGCCGGTGGAGCCTTCCCAGCCAATCTCGCCCCGCGACGCTCGTATTCCGCCGACCGCGCCGTCGGTGACGACGGCGACCCCGGCGCCGTAGCCTACCCCGTCAACTGTCCGGCCCGGCAGCGGAGAAAGCAGGCCGGCCCGCAACGAGCCGTCGTTAGGCACCATATTTGTGGTGACCAGGCTCCAGCGGCTCGTGCTCAGGAACTCGGGACGGCGGGAAATATAAGCAGCCGCGAGCCGCATCAGATCCCGCAGTGTCGTCACCATCGACGCGCCACCGGAGTCTGGTATCTCGGGATTTGCCCAGCCGGCCATGACCGTATCAGACCGCCGCCAGCGGCTCTTGTCCCGTTCGTAGACCACTGCTACATCAAGCCCCTCGCCATCGAGCTCACTCAGCAGGCAGCTACGCGTCATGTCCAGCGGACCAAAGACTTCTGCCCGGAGCACCGCTGCCAGCGAGGACCCGGATACCTCGGACAGTACCCAGCCCAGAACATCGGAGGCAAGAGAGTAACTCCAGCCCTGCCCCGGCGCGTACAGCCGAGGCAGCGCCGAGAAAGTGCTATATGTGTCGCGCGGTGATTTCGATGCCGGTTGGCTGCGCACGAATCCGGCGCGCCGATAGGCTTCCGCGACTGGTCCCGAGCGGGATCCATACGTGAAGCCCGCAGTATGCGACAACAGATGAGATACTTTTACTTCCCGGTCCGGGCGCTGCTCGGACCAGCCGTCAAGGTAGGCACGCACCGGAGCGTCGAGATCCAGGCGGCCTTGATCCACGAGCCGCAGGGCCGCCAGTGCGGTCACGGCTTTGGTGATGGAGTAGACAGCATATCTCGTATCGAAACCGGGCGCTGTGGTGGGGCTGTCCCGTGCTATTCCGGCGACCGCCGCGGTGTCCCGGCCGCCAGCTTTGATGGCGAGTGCGCAGCCCGGCACGGCCTGAGTTGAGACAAGCTGCTCGAGGTAGGCCGCTATATCGCCATGCAACCGGCTCACCGCCCCGCCCACTGACTCTGCGGCGATGGGATATCGCCCCGCAAGAAGATACGGCACCAGAATTCGAAGCTCAGCAGACTCCAGATAACGCGTCGGCGGTCTGTCCCCGAAATATGCGCGTGCAGAATGTTGGCGATGAAATCGGGCCGGACGAATTCTTTGATGCATGATTTCTTGCCCAGCAGCGACGCGGTGACCCACGCGGCCAGATCGTAGCGATACCAGGTTGCCTCCGGAACCCGGAATGGCTGCTTGGGCTTCACCGCCACGGCGTGCGGAACGCGATCGGCCAGGGCCTTCCGGAGCAGCAGTTTTCCTATCCCGTCACGGAGGAGGTAGTTCTCTGGCGTGGTACTCGCGATGTCAGCCAGTGCATCGTCGATCAAAGGCACTCTTGTCTCGACGCCGTGAGCCATCGACATCCGGTCATCGACGATCAGCAGCCCAGGCAGGTAGAAAGATCTTTCCAGCGCCAGCAGTCGCCGCACCGGTCCGAGCACGTGTCGTTTCTGAGCCCATTCGAATTGCGCGCGCAGCGCGTCGAATGGTCCCTGCCGGAGTTCACGGCCGGTGCCGAGCGCGGCCAGCGCGTATTCGCGTTCATCGGCACCGAGCATGCGGCGTTCCCACATGCTGTGGTAGCTGGCGAGCCAGTCTGCATCCGACGCATCGGCAGGTGCCAGCGCCGCAAAACGATCAACATAACCGGCGAAAAGCTCGTCGCCACCCATGCCCGAATAAATGACCGGGTTGTGCATGGATGCTCGCTTGCTGATCTCCCACGCACCGTAGGGTATGGGCATGCGAATGTCTTCGATGTGCCAGATGAGGCTGGGCATGGTCGTCGCGAATTCTTCGGCGGTAAGAGTGATCTTCTCATGCCGCAGGCCGTACGTATCGGCGAGCTCGCTCGCCACCGGGGATTCGTCGGCGCCCTCGTCGTATGCTTTTAGATTGTCGGGTTTGAAGGTGGCGGTGTAGGTTCGCGGCCGCCGGTGCTGATGTGACAAGCATGAAACAATGGCATTTGAATCAATCCCGCCACTCAGATATGCGCTCGAGTAAGGGCGCCATTGCCGCGCTACTGATTTGTCGAGTACCTCGCGGGTCAGCGCGACGGCATCCCGGAAGCCGAGCCCGGCGTAGCTCGGGCGGCGATCGGGCAGGCAGCGAATCTCGGTGTGCCCATTCTGGTAGCTCAGCACTTCGCCGGGCATCAGCGTGTCGATGCCGGCGAAGAGCGTATGCCGCTGCAAAGAGGACTGGAAGGTGAAATACTCAATGGCGGAGCGCCGATTAAGATTGGCCCGCACCGAGTCGAGGGTGAGAAGCGCTTTGATTTCAGACGAGAAGAAGATGCCGCTATCATTGATGGTGTAATACATAGGCCGGGCGCCGAACCTGTCCTTGAACAAGACGACCTTCATCTCGCGCAGATCTATCAGCGCCCCCGCGAAGATTCCCTCCAGCTCGGCGAGGCCGGCTAGGCCGTGCTGCTCGTAGACATGCGGAACCACGTCGCAGTCGCTGTCACCGGCCACTGAGACTCCCCGGCCAGCCAGCTCGGCCTTGACGCCGAGATAGTTGTAGATCTCACCGTTGACGGCGGAGAGGATGACGCCGCTAGCGGTGCTCGAAGGCTGGCGTCCACTTTCCCAGGAACCAACCAGGGCCAGCCGGGCGTGGCCGAGGCAGGCCTGCCACCAATTGATGTCAGGATGTTCGACTGGCCCGGACTGGTCGAGGAACAAGCTGTGCATTCCGTCTGGCCCGCGATGCTGGAGACTGCGAATCATCGGCATGAGTGAGTCGCCACGCCGTGGTTTCGCCGTCATGGCGCCTGCGATACCGCACATCGTTTACCCGATCCCTTGTCTGGATTCACCGGAAGGTAGCGCGGCGATGTAACTGGTGACGTGCCGGAGTGAGGTGACGTGAGCCGCATCGAAGCGCCCGGAGCAGTACCCGCATGGGCCGGCCGGGGCGACATGCCAGAAGCGGTGCCCGGCCAGTTCGGCCCCGCGTCCGTCCCGGCCAGTGTCGTCACCAACCACGATGCACGTTGCGGTGGGCGGATAGCCGCAGAGCTTCCGGGCCTGGAGGTAGAGGGTCGGCTTGCCGACCCCAGCCTCGTCTTCGATGACGATGTGCTGGAAGAGGCCGGCCAGGCCGTGCCGCGCTATCTTCGACCGCTGCTCGCGTGAAGTCCCGTTGGTCACCAGCACCACCCAGGCTCCGCTGCGGTGAAGTGCCGTCAGCAGATCGATCGCGCCGTCGGCGAGCCGCACGGCGGACCGCTTGACCTCCGCGTACAAGCAGAGGAGGCCGTCCATGTCGGCGACGTGCAGGCGACAGTCCCGCAGGGCGCTGAAGAGCGTCGCCCTGCGGGCGCTGCCTGGATCAAACCTGCCCGCCCGGGCGTCGTTCTCGTTCCGCCAGTAGCGCGATCTGGCCCGGGCCCAGGCCTCATCCAGCCGCCGGTGGGCCTCGCTCGCCTCGTCGCCGCAGATGGCGTTGACCACGGCAGCCATGGCTTGCCGCGACCCTTCGCTGCTGGTGATCAGCGTGTCGTCCAAGTCGACCAGGGCCACCTGAGGGACATCGTCAGGCACGGGACGGGGCGAGAGATTCGAGCAGCGAGAGCACCCAACCGTCGTTGTAGGTGGTGTTCGGCAGCGAGCCTATGGTGAAGAGAATCGACTGCCTGGCATGATCGATCACGCCAGAGTTCCAGACGATCTGCCCATACCGGTACGTGTGCTCGTAGAGCGCCTCGGCCGAAAGCTTTATAAAGCCAGTGCTGTTTCGGCCGGAACTATGATAGACGGTGAAAGTCGGCACGATACCTTCGGCGCTGATCCGGTCCGCTGCGTCGAGCATCAGACGGTTTTCGGCGGCACTATCCTCTGCGTCGCTCCCTACGCCGAGCGACTGAACTCCATAAACGAGATTGGTGTAGACCCGGCCTACGCCGAACGAGGCGGTGGCATATTTCATGGCCGCCACCATCTTCGGTATCCCTACCTTGGCTTTGGCTGGGGCGAGTTTCAGGAGTGCCTTCTCGTCGTAGCTTTCGACGTTGAAGAAGATCTGATTCAGCCCAGCCGCGCAAAGATCATCGATGAGGCCGAGGGTGTCGGGTGGCATGCAGGCGATGGTGGTGTCCAGGTGCTTTGTCGCGCTCCGTGATCGCACCGCGCCGATCAGGCGGACATACATCTTCGTGGTCTGGTCGTAGCCGGCGAGCTGGCCGCCGTTGTAGGTGACGCTCGTGATAAGGTCGTCCATCTGCGCGGCCATCTCAGTGGCCGCGATAAGCAGATCATGGCGCTTCCGGTAAGGCGTGCCCTTCGAGGACTCATCGTCGAAAGTCTCGACAATTTCGCAGAATATGCATTTCTCGCTGGCCGTATAGTAACTGCAGTAGTTCGTCGGCACCAGTCCGAGCAGGTCATATCCCAGGCGCTGCACCACCTGTGACAGGTCGAGACCCATCACCTGATGACCGCGGAAGTCTGTGACCCGGGGCACCTCCACTTTCTGTTCTGCCCCGGTCTCCAGGTTGCACAGCACGTCTTCATCGCCGACGACCCTGAGCTCCCACGCCGAGTCCGGGTTATAGCGAACCCGTGCCAGGATCGGCATATTGGCGAGGCTCGGCAACCTGGTCAGTATTACTTCGTATGGGATTTCGTATCCTGCTTGCGCCACACCGTAGTCGTAGAGGTGCCTGCGGGTCAGGTTGATGCTGTTGACCGGCAGGCAGTCCTTGTCTATCCGAATCCCGTCGGCCAGCAGCGCGCATTTAGTGCGAACGGCATCGTGCGCGGCAGATACCTCCTGGTGCAGGAGACCCGGCTTGGCCTGCGCGGACGGGAGAAGCTGATCGGAGCTCGTCATTGATCTTTCCTTTCGCATCGTGCCGGGTGACGATCGATCTGCACTCCGTGCCGGCAGAGCGGGCATGAATCGGGCTGCCATGCGTGCACGACGATGGTCTCGAGCGCGTGAACCGGAATGCTGTGCTCCACCGGCGCCCGCTCTTCCGCCAGCAGGCTCTTGACGGCGACGGCCGAGGTTACGATTTCCCCACCCATTGCGCGTACGAATTCGAGCATCGCGGCGACCGTGGTGCCCGTGTGATACGTAGAATCAATGAGGGCTGTCCGGCTGGTGACCTGAGCCCCTCTGGACCGGAAATACCGGCCGTCCGAGCCGCGCTCGACAATATTCAATGGCAAGTCCAGTATGATTGCCACGGCGGAGGCCAGTGCTATCCCGCCCAGCGCGGGTGAGATGAGACTTTCCGGCTGGTAAGGCTTGATCAGAGCGGCGATTTCGGCTGCGGCCTTTTGCAGGGCTGAGGGTTTGGTCAGATACTGGGCGGGCACACCCAGGTACTCGGTGTGCACATTCCGGATCTGAAAATGGCCCGGCACGCATGTCTGGACCGCTGCGGCCTTGGCCTGCGACATCGGAATATGGGCGGAGTCGGCGTCGTATCGCCAAGCCGCGTGCCGAACCTGGCCACCAAGATAGCTGATGAGCGGCTCGGCGATATGACGGGACGGCGACTGGAGGAAGACGGAGAGCGCGTCATTGTGCGAGAGCCAGGTGGCCGACTGCACTTTGTCGCCGCTCCGTGGGGCAAGCTCGCGTTGATATTCAGGGCAAAGCCGCTCGAAGACCGACGTGACCACGGATCCGCTTTCGCGCTCGAGCTCCACTTGATAATCGGGATCCGTGAGATCTCTGGCGATGCCGACACCAAGCTCTTCGAGCGACTCACGCGCGAAGGCTGAGGCATGTGTTTCACCGGTCTCCACGCGGCCTCCGGGGCAGGACGGCACGAGCAGGCCGCTGTTGCCCCACTGCTGAAGCACAAGGACCCGATGCTCGGTGTCACGTGGAATGACTGATACGACAGTCGTGAGCTCGGAGACGGCTCGGGGCATCAAGTCCTCCTCCTCCGATAAAACCGTCCAACGACCACGCGGGCGGCCGCGTTCGGCCCATCTCACTCTGTCCAGAACCGGTCAGTCAAGCTAAGTCGGAGGCCGGCTGACAGGGCCAGCCATAAGCCTTGACATTATAGGCCGGCTGAACATATGTAGTACGAGGATTCCATCTTTCTTTGTCGCCGGATAAGGGTTCCGAAAATGATTAAGTCGGACACGTATCTAGCCGATGACACGGCGAAGCGTAACCTGCTGGCCGCCTTCACAAGCGCCGATCTCAGTATCAGCAAGCACATGTCCACGGACGATATCGATGCGCAGTTTATCGATTTGATCAACCGGGCCGTCATGCTGGTGAGCTACCACGGCCACCAAGCCGTACAGCGGTTTGCCGCCGACCTGGCCTCGGGCGCACCGCAGGACTGCGTGGCCATGCTGAGCAGCTATCTCGAGGTTGGCGGCTGGCAGCAGCCCCTGCCTGCGCAGCAGCGGTCCTGGGTCAGCAACCGGGAGATGCAGCAGGAGATTTTGCATTTCTCCAGGATCGTCGAAGTACCTCGCGAGGCCATCGGCACCGATGGGCTCGGCCTGACCAACAAGCGGTTGCGGAATTCCCGTGACATACCAGTCTCGCTCAAGATCCTGACCGAACTGATCACGGTAGTCAGATCACGTCACCAGGGACGCGGCATGCAGCTTGCCTCGCCGCATTTCGAGCGGCGAGATCCCAGCTATACGCGGCTGAGCGACGAGTGCTCGGTAATTTCTGACCGGGGCAGCTCGGGTTATCTGTTGCTCGTGCGGTCGCCCATGAAACGTCCGCGCCGGGAACTGGCGTATCTCTTCTCGAACCTGCTGAGCTACCTGACCCCTGATGAGGCGCTGCGCGTGTTGTGGCTGCACCTCAGCGAGAACCGGACGAGTCTCCCGGTCGATCTCGCGCTGGCCGAGGCGCTGCCCACCGGCGGCGTGCGGATCACCGAGGTGCGCTACGACGTGCCTCATGATCCCGGTGACTACGCCTGGCTGGCGCCAGGGGCGCTGGTCGAAGGGCGTGCTGAAGCTCTCCCGCGGCTGGGGGCGTCACTGGGAGTAAGGGTCGAGGACGGCCGGGACCACTCGTTGCAGATCCGAGTCTGCGGCGCCGTGGCCAGCCACGACGTGACCCTCGAGAGCAGGCACCGGAGCGACGCGGCGCCCGGCTTCGATCCCGCCGAATTCCTCGACCGGATTGCGCCTTTGGGGGAGGTCCGCAGCATCGAGTTCGGCCATATTCATCTGGACCGCGATCTCGATATCGATCAGGAAGTCGGGACCGTTCTCGGTGCGCAGGTATGGAAGAGTTTGTGTCACCGCCAGTCCGAAGCGCCTCACCTGACGCCCATGATCGATGATGATCACGTCCTGATCCGGCTGCGGCCACAGATGTACGAAGAGTTCCTGCGCAGCAAGCTGCCTGACGCGACGTATTACCTCATCCCGGAATCAAGCCCGGTCATCCGGGCCATCGTGGTCGCGCTGTTTCAACGGGCCCGGGACACATCCTTCGGCGACCACCTGGTGGAGGGCGGCAGCAACCTCTATGTCGAAATCGATGAGACCACCACGTGTGAGCTGTTCGAAGACTTCCACGGCCGGTGCGATACCGGATGCGTCTTCTTCGAGATGGGGCTGCTGCTTTTTCGAAGTGACCCGGATCGCTTCCTGGGAGAATTTGCCGACCTCTATCCTGACTACAAGGGCATTCACAAGATCATCACGGACATCCACAACCGCGAAAGTGCGCACGACGAGATGGTCGATGCCGTCGCGGAACTGAATCAGAATTTCCAGGAAGTCATCAATCCGCATCTGCCGGAAAGCCCATTCAGGGCCGTGGTCGATGAGGTGATCAACGAAAGCAAGGGGTACGTTCACATCAACGTGCTCGAAGACTACTACGAGGCTCAGCAGCGCAAGGTCTGGGCTCTTATCAAGATGCTGGGACTGCCCGTAAGGCTGGTCTCTCTCCACTTCAACGCACGGTCCGGCCGACTGAGCTGGGACCTCGGTTGAGTCAGGTCGCGGTCCTGACGGGAGGCACCGGCCGGGTCGGCGCCATTTTCCTGGACCAGCTCGTCGCCGCGGGCTGGCGGGTGATCACCGTCGGGCGAGGGCGGGCGTCGGCTGCGTCGTGGCGGCACATCAGCTGGGATCTGGCCGCGGATCCTCCGCCTGAGGCAGCCGACCTGCTCGGCCAGGACATCGGTCTGCTTATCCTCTGCGCCGGCGTCGAATGCCAGGAGACGGCGACCTCCCTGCAAGCTGAGCACTTCCGAACGGTGATGCAGGTCAACTGCGGCGGCCATCTGTCCCTCCTGCGGGAGGTAGCCAAGGGTCACCGAGGCCAGTGGCGCGTGGTCGCGGTCTCCAGCGATGTCGTCAGCGGGGCCAGCCCGGCCAGCCTGGTCTACTCGGCGTCGAAGGCGGCGCTGGAAGTGGGCGTCCGCGACGCCGTGGCCGACTGCCGTGCTGACTGTGATGCCGTCATCCTCCGGCTCCCGTACCTGGGCTGGCCGATGAGCAGTCGTATCGGCGAACCAGGCCCCGCTGAGCTGGGACCGCCGCTCCGGCCTGAATCGCTGGTGCGCCTGATCCAGTCATGCCTCGCTGCTCCGTTCCTGGCCGGTGACACCAGGCTCGTGGCTGGAAGCCCGTCGTGATCAGGCGGCTCATGGTGCTCAGCCGCGACCGTTGCGAGCTGGATGCGCTCGGGCTGGCTCGCCGCTCGCTGCGAGACCGCGGGGTGACGCTGCGGCCCGGCGACTGCGTGCTGCTCACCGGCACCGACCAGGTCCTGCTGGCCGGCGCGGTAGCGCTCCTTTACGACCTCGGCGCCTCGGTCGTCCTCTTGCCCCAGGGGATGGATCGCAGCACCGTGGCCGATCCCTACCTGCGCTCCACCCACGAGCTGCACTGTCACGACGGACAGCTGGACGTCACCCGCGGCACCGGCTACGGGGCACCTCTGCCCGCCGGGACTCTGGTGTACTTCACCTCGGGCAGTACGGGACCGCCCCGGCCTATCGCTGTCACGCACGAGCAGCTCGCCCTCACTGCCGCGGAATACGCCAGGATCTACAGCTTCGGACCCGGCGACGCGGTGGCGACGACGCTGCCGGTCAGCTACAACTTCACCGTGGTCGCGGGGGTCCTGCTCGCCACCGAACGGGAGGGCTGGCTGGAACTCCCGGGTTCGCCGCGGCAATTGACCGAGCTGGCCGCGAGCGGCGGTAAGCGCCGGGTGGTCGTCTGCAATCCGGTGCTCGTCGAAGAGCTGAGCGCGGCCGGCCAGCGCACGCCAGACACTTTGTACGACTCCGGTGGTGCGCCACTCAGCACCACCGCCATCACGAGCTTTCGTGAGCGTATCGGGGATCTGCGCGAAGGATATGGCCTGACTGAGACCTGTTCGCTGACCCACTTCGACAGTGAGGGATCCACCGATTCGCTCGGCACGGTGGGGCGGGCCATGAGCTATTGCCAGACTCGGATAACCAATGTCGCGGGCAAGCCAAGAGTGAAACTCAGCTCCTGGAATGCCGGCCGCGACTTGTCTCGCCCGTCCGCCCGGTCAGCCGACTGGCTGGACACCAAGGATGCCGGGTGCATAGACCCGGCCGGGCGGCTGCGGATACTCGGCCGGGCCGAGGATTATCCCGTCGGCGAACTCTGGCCCCGTGACACCCTCGATGTCATCGGGCCAGTCCTGGGCTGGCGCTGTGCCCTGGTCCGCCAGCCGACTCCCAGCCAGGTACGGATAACCGTGCTCCATCCGTGCACCGATGCTGACGCCGACGCTTTGCGGCGGGCCGTGCTGGCGCGCACCGCAGGCGAAATTCCGGTCGAGATCACCGATTCCTCCGGGCGTATCTTGCACTCTGGCAAGATCGCACGTACCTGACGCAGCATGTGCCTGGTGTCTCGTCGACGGGACAGCCGTCGCGCCCCGGCTGCCCCGCAGAGGTTCACGTTCCCCCGGGATTCTGGCAGGTTGTCGTCCGCGGTCGATAGTCGGCAATACTGGGTGCCATGCCTGACGTCATCGAGGTGGCTGGAATCGGACGCACATTTAAGCGCAGCCCGCGGCCCGGTGACCGGGCGGCGAAGACTAGCGTCGTGGCGCTTGCCGACGTCTCAATAAATGTTTCCCAGGGTGAGATCATGGGCCTGCTCGGCCCTAATGGAGCCGGCAAGACAACGCTGGTGAAGATTCTCTCCACGGTCTTGCTGCCTACCAGCGGATCCGCTCGCGTACTCGGGTGCGACGTGGTACGGGACGCAGCGCGAATTCGCGAGGGCACCGGTATTGTCTTTGGCGGCGAGCGGGGTCTGTACGGCCGTCTCACGGTGCGGGACAACCTGGACTACTGGGCCGCGATGTATCACGTGCCCTCGCGGAAGGCCCGGGAGCGCAATGCCATGCTGCTGGCGAAGGTAGGCCTGACCGGGCAGGCCCGTACTCCAGTAGACCTCCTGTCCAAAGGCATGAAACAGCGTCTGCATCTGGCCCGGGGACTCGTCAATGATCCTGAGCTGGTCATCATGGACGAGCCGACTTCCGGGATGGACCCGGTGGCCGCGCGTGAATTCCGGGCCCTGGTCAATAGCCTTCGCGCTGAAGGCCGGACCATTCTGCTCACGACCCACGACATGGCCGAGGCCGAGGAGATCTGCGACCGCGTCGCGTTCATCGATCACGGCCGGATATTGGGCATCGAGCATCCTCGGGTGATAGGCCGCTGGCTCACCACGTATGAGCGTGTTGATGCCCGGGTGGCCGACGCCGGGCTGGTGCGGCAGATAACAGAACTTGCGGGTGTCGCCAAAACGGAAGATATCGGCGACGGCTGGCTGCGGATTCACACCGACGCTGATGACGTCATCCCCTCGATTCTGAAGCTCTTGGTCGACTCGGGAATTACGTCTTTGCGCACCTCTAAACCTAGTCTTGAGGAAGTTTACCTGCACGTCATTGGCGACCGGGGACTCACCGTATGAAGCGCGCCACGCAAGCATTCCTGGGGAGTGGCCAATGACCAGGGTAGTTAATTTCTGCAGAGACTTCCTCGGTGGGGCCGTGCTGCAGCTCAGGCTTTTCCGCAGATCCCCGGCTTATCTGCTGGTCCTCATCGTCCCGCCTTTTCTCAGCACGATCTTCCTGTCCGATGCCCGGTACTACAGCCACGCCCGGGTCACGGCAGCTCCCGTACTGGCGCCCGCGCTCATTGGGCTGTGGACGGTGGCCGTGGTCGTCGCCCAGATGGTGGTGACTTTCGACCGCGGGTCTTACACCCTGGAGATAATCACCGCTGCGCCTGCGGCGTTTATCAACGTCGTCACCGGTCGCGTCCTCACCGTCGTCTTGTTTGCCCTGGTCTCGGTGCTCGAGGCGCTGGCGGTAGCACGGTTCGGTTTTGGCGTTACGGTGACCATCCAACATCCGGTTATTTTCGTGCTTGCCCTGCTGGCCACGGCCGTGGCCTCGGCGGGCACGACCACCATCCTGATGGGAGCCTTCCTGGCCTCCAGGTCCGCGCAGCGTTACGCGAATACATTGGGCTATCCGTTCTACATCCTGGCCGGCCTGATCGTCCCGGTGACTTTCCTGCCCGCCTGGGTGCGCCCCATCGGCGACGTCGTCTATCTGCGCTGGAGCGCACCGCTGCTGTATGCGACCGTGTCTCGCGGGGCAATTCCGCACCCGGGCGGCAGCCTGCTGCTCATCATGGCGCTTGGCTGCGCCGGATACGCTATCGGCGCGCTGCTGATCCGGATGGTGATAAACAGGCTCCGGGCCTCCGGCCGGATTGGCCTGACATGACGCGCTGGCGCATGCGCTGGGAATTCGTAAGCACGGCCTCACGTATTGGCATTGCCGACTTCAGGGCGGCGACCACCTGGCCGTCGTGGATCTTCGGCTGGCTGGCTCGGCTGATCAGTCAGGCCCTCTTCTTCACCTTGATCGGACTTCAACTCGGCTCGCACACCACGGTCGAGTTCATGGCGGTCGGCAATACCACCGTCCTGGCCTGCATGGAAGCAATGGCACTGCCCGGCCTTATGGTGCGGGAGCGGCAGAGCGGAGCGCTTTCTCTGCATCTCGCCGCGCCGACCAATTACATCGTTGGGTATCTGGCGCGAAATATCTACACTCCCGCGTTTAGCATTTTCAGCAGCATATTGGGCTTCGTATTCGTGTTCGCCCTCTTCCAGATTCATCCTAGCTGGCCCGGCGCCGCCTTCGTGCCGCTGGTCGTTGCCCTCGTCAGCATCTCACTGTATGCGTATGGTTTCGCCATCGCCTCGCTGGTCACCGGCATTCCTTCGCTCGCCATGATCGGCACTAATCTTGGTTACCTTTCGGTCATGGCCTTTTGTGGCGTCAATGTGCCCGTTACGTTCTGGCCCGCACCCGTCCGCGCCCTGTCTTACGCGTTTCCCCTTACCCATGGCCTGATTGCTATACGTGAACTCCTGGCCGGCTCATCGGCCGTGACTATCCTGGGAAACTGCTTTCTCGAGGCCGTTGTGGGACTTGGCTGGCTGGCCGCTGGCGTGACAATATTGAGTCTCTCCGCCTATATCAGCCGCCGGACCGGGGGGTTCGATCTATCTGCCTAAGCTGTGAGGTGGTCATTGGCGGCGCCAGAGTTGATGAAGACTTCACCGGCTGCGCATGCAGCCGACCCCGAGCTCGTGGCCTCGGCTGATCACCTGATAGACCTGCCCGGCACAGATTGGAAAGCTTGGCGGCAGGCGGTGCTGCGCAGCACGGGGTTTCCTGCTGACGGCCTCGACCGGCTCCGGTCCACGAGTGCGGCCCAGCTCGCGGATATCTATCTGGCCGGCCAGGCCGACCGGGAACCCTTCGATGCGGCGTTTGCCGAGGCTGCGGAACAGAGCTCGGCGCAGGTGCGGGCGATAGCCGCGGACGCCCTGTTCCGGGAGGCGGTGACCTGGCAGAACCCGGTGGCCTTGACGGCACTGGACGGAGTGCTCAAGGAACGATCAGCGTGTCCGCCGAACAAGCTGCGCCGGCGGGAGCGGACGATTGCCAGGTATTGGCAGAGATATTGCGCCAAGACCGACACCATCGGCTTCTTCGGGCCGGTGTGCTGGGTCGACCTCGATCCCGCCAGTCCAGCGGTACAGGCGCGGCCCGGACCGCATCTGCTGCGCGAGCGCAGGGTCTATCTCGAGCACTGGGCGGTGGCCGAGTACGCGGATCGGATAGCAAGCCAGTTCGGCGCTCGCCGGTGGCTCTCCCCGGTGCTGCAGCCGCACCTGGCCATTCTTGACGGCCGGCTGCTGCACCCGGTCAGGCCACCCCGGGGCCTGACCCCCGCCGAGGCAGCCATTCTCGAACGGGCGGATGGGCGGCGAACCGCGGAGCAGATCGCCAGCGAAGCCGCAGCCGGCCGGCTGCCCGGCTTGCGCCAGGCCGACGACGTGTATCAGCTCCTGGCGCAACTGGTCGCGCAGGGGGTGCTGCGCTGGGACTTCGACCTGCCGGTCACCCGCAATTGTGACGTTCTCCTGGGCGAACGGATCGCCCGCATCGGCGACATCGACGTGCGGTCCCGTGCCGCCGCGTGCCTGGATCGTCTGCTTGCGGCTCGTGACCAGGTGGCTGCCGCCGCAGGCAAACCGCATGAGCTGCGCCAGGCGATAAGGCTGCTCGACGCCGAATTCACCGCGGTAACCGGGCAGGACCCGGACCGCGCGCCAGGTCAGGTGTACGCGGGCCGCCGAGCGTACTGGGAAGACACCACGCGTGATCTTTCCGTCACCTTCGGCGGCACGGTTCTCGAGGCCATCGCCCAACCCCTGGCCGTGCTGCTGCACATCGCGCGATGGCTGTCGGTAGCGATGGCAGCGTCCTACCAGAGAGCACTTCGAGAGGTGTACTGCGAACTCACGGAAGAATTCCGGTCTCCGGAGGTTCCCCTCGGCCAGCTCTGGTTCCTGGCGCACAGCTTGTTCTATGGGTCATCCGGCCGTCCGGCCGATCGTGTCATGGGCGACCTCTCCCGCCGTTGGTCCGCCCTGCTGCACATAGACGCACAGCGCGCTCAGGGGGAGGCGATCCAAGCCAGCAGCGCTGATCTCTGGCCGGCCGTGCGCCGCATATTCCCCGCTGGCAGGCCAACCTGGCCCGAGGCTCGCCTCCATAGTCCTGACCTGCAAATATGCGCGGAAAGCACGGAGGCGCTCAATCGCGGCGACTTCACCGTGATCCTGGGCGAACTGCATGCGGCGTGGCCATCGGCTTCCAGCGGCATGTTCGTGTCTGGCCATCCGGATCCGGCCGCGCTGAGCGCGGCTTTGCTGGCTGACCTGGGGCCAGGTCGGATCCATCCGTTGCTGCCCACCGACTGGCCGAGGTACACACCGCGGACCGCGTTTGCGCTTGAGGATGTGCACGACATCACGCTTGGCGTCATGCCCGCACCAGGGGCCGATCCGGACCGGCTGCTTCCGATCAGCGCGCTGACGGTGTCACAGAGCGGCGGGTCTCTCGTCGCCACGGCCGCGGATGGGCGGTCGTGGCCGCTGTCGGCCATATTCGCACGGCTGTTGTGTGATGTCACCGTCGAGGCCTTCAAGGCGGTGAGCACCGCGCCGCATAATCCGCGGATCGCCATCGACCGGATGGTGGTCTCCCGGGAGACGTGGCGGACGACGGTGGGTGAATCGGGTCTGGCCCAGGTGGGGAATTCCGCGGACGGGTTCCTGGCGGCCCGGCGCTGGCGCCTCAAACTCGGGCTACCCGAGCGTGTATTTATCAAAATAGAGACCGAGCCTAAGCCGACGTACGTTGACTTTTCCGGGCCACTCTACGTGCAGTCGCTGCTGCACATGTCGCGGGGTGCCGCGGCCCAGGCCGGAGCCGAGGCTGAGATGTGCATAACCGAAATGATTCCGACACCCGATCAGGCCTGGCTGCCCGATGCGGCCGGGCGCAGGTATCTTTCCGAGCTCCGCCTGCAGGTCCGGGATCTCCACCGCCCGGAAACTCGAACCTGATCCTAGGATCTCGTGATCACCTCATTCTAGAATCTTATGATCGGCGCGACACCGACCCGGTTGGTGTGGTCACGCACCGGCCAAAGGCCGAGACGTACGAGAGGTTGATCCATGCTGCTAGGTGAAACTTTCGCCCTGAGCTCTAAGGAGCTGGAACAGTTCCAGCGGGACGGCTTCATTGGTCCCTTCGACTTGTATGAAAAGTCCGAGATCGAATCGAATTTGCGGAAACTGCGGCCGAAACTGCTCAGCACTAAAAACGCAGTCTACGGCCAGCGGGGAGCGGTCTCTGGGATCACGAATCTAGCGAACTACGATCGTCATCTTGACATCGATTTTCTCGCCCAGCACATCACCCGGCCTGAAATCGTCGACCGGGTTACCTCTATTCTCGGTCCCGACACACTGTGCTGGCGCACGGAGTTTTTCCCTAAATACCCAGGCGACGAAGGCACCGACTGGCACCAGGCGGATAACTTCTCTAATGTCGCAGGGTCAAAGTACCCGCAGATAGTCTGGCCCACGGACGCGGAATTCGGTGGCACTATAACGGTCTGGACCGCGTTCACCGAGGCCTCTATCCAGAATGGCTGCCTGCAATTTATCCCGGGTACCCAGAATGTCATGAACTACGACGAGACCAAAAAAATGGAATACGACGAAGGGAAGATAAATCAAGTCACCAAGAATGGGGTAAAGCGCGGATTCTTCGGCTACGACTACCGGCAACTGCAGAAAGATCCGGACTGGGTGCCCGATGAGTCGAAGGCTGTATCGCAGGTGATGCGGCAGGGTCAGTTCATCATATTCTGGTCAACGCTCATGCACGCATCTCATCCGCACACCGGGCTGGATGACCAGATGCGCCTGGGCTTCGCCGCCCGATACCTCCCCGCATATGTTCGGGTATACCCATACTCTGATAATCTCGAAGAATTCGGCGGTGCCGCGAGCCTGCAGAATTTCGGCAATGTTCTCGTTGCCGGTAAAAACAGGTACCCCGATACTAACAACAAATTCGCCGAGACCACTGTTAGTGGCTTCCGCTTCCCAGTTCGTTAGGTGGAACGTAAACACATGAGCGACATAGAGGAACGCCAGGCCGAGATTGAGGGCTGGGTAATAGCGGCCTGCCAGGCGCTGAAGCTACAGATCGGTGCGGCCGCCGACGACATATTCGATGCCGGCGGCACATCGCTCACCGTGGTCCGGCTCATCGCCCGCGCGGAGGACCAGTTTGGTGCCGACGTGCTCAGCCCTGACGAGATCGTCGAGTCTAGTTCCGTACGCGGCATCGCGGCCAGCATCTGGCACAATATGGCGGCCGCCGCTGCGACGGCGGCCGACTGGTCCTAGGAGCCTCGTTGGCCGCCGGTACAGCTAGGAACAAGAAGGTAACAACGCTGCGGGCGGCGTCCGGCCATCCGGGCATGAGGTTGATATGCATTCCGCAGGCCGGCGGAAATCCCGAAATCTTCCTGCCCTGGGCGGATGGGCTCAGCCGTGACGTTGAACTGCTGGCCGTGCGGCTGCCCGGTCACGGACCGCGGATCGCGGATCCGCCCATCGGCGATTGGGACGAGCTGCTGGCGGACGTGCTCGATGGCCTGGCCGGTTATCTGGACGAGCCGCACGCGTTCTATGGCCATTGCTTCGGCGGTCGGCTGGCCTATGAGCTCACCCACCGTGCCCTCGCGCTCGGCCACCCGCAGCCCCAACGGCTGTTCGTGTCCGCCTGCCGCAGCCCCGACACCCCTCAGGCTGGCCAGCGCGTTCATGACCTTCCGGACGCGGAGTTTATTGACGCCCTGCGTCAGCGCGGCGCGTCCGATCAGGTACTCCAGAGCAAGAGCATCATGCGGTTCGTGCTGCCTGCCGTCCGTAATGAAATCAGGATGGCCGAGCTCTGGACCGATCGGCACGGGGCGGCGGTAAATACGCCGATCACTGCCATCTACGGAAGTGATGATGTCGAGGAGGGCCGAGCCAGCATGGTCGGCTGGCAGACATTCAGTGCAGCCGGATTTGAGTTGATTAAAATGCAGGGAGGGCATTACTTCTTCGCCCACGATCCGTCCCCGCTGCTCCAGTTGATCAACGCACGGCTGGACCTGGCAAGGTATTTAGCCCGGATTTCCTGCGCGGGACACCAGTGCCGCGTCAACCAGCGTTTGCCCCCTTGACCTGTCCTTATGGGACGGAGAATAAGTCGCCTAGGCAAGCTGCCTGAGAGGCAGGCTGAACCGCGCCTTGGAGCCGTCTGCCCGGCGTCAAGCCTGGAAGCGATGGACATAGACGGGTATCGAACATGAATTTTCTTCCGCTGGCCAGCGTGCGGCTACTGGTCCCGTAGCAGGCTGGGCCGCCCCGCCCGGGCTTTCCTTCCAGGCGCTTGATCCTCCAGAATGGCTTGGTGAGTGAACGGCTGCGGGTGCGTGAGATCGATGATGACGAGGGCAGGCGCCTGGTGCGGATCATCCGCCGCGGCAGCGAGTCGGTGGTGACCTGGCGGCGGGCGCAGATGGTGCTGCTGTCCGCGCAGGGCATGGACGCGCCCGCGATCGCCAAGGTCGCCTTCACCAGCGGGGACCGGGTCCGTGATGTGATCCGGAACTTCAATACCGACGGGTTCGATTCGCTGTACCCGAAGTACAAGGGCGGCCATCCGCCGAAGTTCACGCCAGTCCAGCGGCGGGAGATCAAGAAGATCGCCAAATCCAAGCCGGCCAAGCATGACCTGCCGTTTTCCACCTGGAGCCTGGCCAAGCTGGCGGATTTCCTGGTGGCTGAGGGGGTGGTCGACGACATCAGCCACGAGGGCCTGCGGATCCTGCTCCGCGCCGAGGGCGTCACGTTTCGGCGCCTGAAAACCTGGAAGTCATCCAAGGACCCCGGGTATGGGCAGAAGAAAGCACGGGTTCAGCAGGTTTACGCGATTGCCGGCCGGAGAGCTGCTCTGGAGGACGGAGACCCGGAGGTGATCTTTTGCGTGGACGAGTTCGGGCCGCTGAACCTGCTGTTCGGGCATATCAAGCCGCGCAAGACCCGGGCCCGGTTCCTGGAATTCTGCCGCTACCTGCGCTCCCTCTACCCGCCCGCCACCCGCGTCGCGATTATCTGCGACAACTTCAGCCCCTGACCACGCGCAAGGACACCCGGGTCGGGGCCTGGGCGCGGCGAACAACGTCGAGATCGCTTACACGCCGACGAATTCGTCCTGGTTAAACCGCGTCGAGGCGCAGTTCGCGGCGTTGCGGTACGTCACGCTCGACGGTACCGACCATGCCCGTCACAAGGCGCAGGCCAGCATGATCCGCCGGTACATCAGCTGGCGCCACAACCATGCCTACAACGACTCCGCCGCATCGTCAACAAGGCAAACGTAGCTTGATGCGGCTCTAGACTACGTAAACGTAAGATAGTACATTATGACGTTAAATACCCTATTTCGGTTTTTGGTATAGCTAGGATCATCTTCTCTGGTGGGAGGGAAGATGCGGGGCTCTCTGGCGCAAAGGAAGATACAGGTGGCAGGATCTCATCCAACTGCAATTGCTTCTGGGCCAGCGCTGATAAGCGCCGGTGCGGGTTCTCCGGCAATCGAGACGATGCCTTTCTTTTTGCCGCGAAGAGGGTTGCAGCTCCCAACGCAACTCCCCTTCGAGAAGTGGCTGACAATCGGTCGGCGCCTGTCGGAGGTCTGCACTCTGTCGGCGTGGTGCCTGGGCGACTGGCTGGTATACGGGGAAGCGGCATATACTGGCCGTTACCGCGAGGCCATCGAGCAAACCTCACTGGACTATCAGACGCTGCGCAACTATGCATGGGTAGCCAGGAGATTTTCGCTCCCCCGCCGACGGGAAGTGCTTAGCTTCGGTCACCACACCGAGGTGGCGGCTCTTCCCGAGGCGGAGCAAGATTTCTGGCTGCGTAAAGCAGAAGAACTCGGGTGGTCGGTGAAGCGGCTGCGAAACGAAGTACGAACTAGCCACAAGGAACGCTCGTTGGATCGAGACGATGAACAGCGAACCGACTCAGATCGCGCTGAGCGCGAACTGCTTGTGGCGAGCGTCGAAATTCAGATTACTTCCGATCAGCTCGGGAGATGTCAGGCCGCAGCCGAGCGAGTCGGCCTCAGCATAGAGGAGTGGGCGGCTTCAGTGCTGGATAAAGCGGCCCGCTACGCGCTCGATCCAAAGTTAACAAGACAGCAGTAAGGCTGCTGCGTCCGGCTTGCTGGCCACGTGCGTCATGGGCTCCGCTGCGCCATGTCATGTGCTGTCAGCGGAGCCCATTGGCCGGCCGGCGCTGTCCCGTCGACGGGACAGCGCTATCGCACTCGCCGCCCGACTGGATCCCTTCCCGATTCTTCGCCCCGTCGGGTAGGCTCGGCTTAAGGTTATCTGAATGGCTCGGCCAGCAGCCGTGAACACGTCTCGGCACCGACTATTCGGAGAAATTGCCGGTGCGGATCTCCGCTTGCCGCCCTTCTCGCCGACGGGACTCAGTCTGATAGACGGCCATGACTGTAGCAATACTGCTGATCATGCTCTCCTCTTGACGGGCACGACGTGGAGCGTGTGGCGGGATGCGTTGCTGCGAACTGCAGGTTTCCCCGCTGCGGGTCTTACCTTGCTGTCCGCTCCCGGATGTGCCAGAGTCGCGGATGAGTTTTTGCGTTCGGAGTGTTGCGAAGCGGAATTTGACGCCATTTTCACCGAAGCGGTCGCGTGCAATTCAGCCGATATTCGTGACCTGGCCTCCGACCCGCTCCTGCGGGAAGCCATCGCCTGGCAGAGTCTGTCCGCGCTGACCGCACTTGACCAGATCGTTTCAGCCGGACCAGCGCCGCACCGCACCGCGAAACATCGTGCCCGTGAACGCATGATCCTGCGTTACTGGCAGCGCTACTGCGGCAAGGCCGAGACAGTCGGCTTCTTCGGTCCGGTGTGCTGGGTGACGGTCGACCCCGCGGAATCTGGGGTGCTGGCCCGGCCAGGCACTCACTTGATCCGCAGTCGAAGCGTTTACTTCGACTACTGGCCACTAGCCGCCATCGCCGATCAGCTCGCGGCCGACCCCCTCCTGCGCGCCTGGCTGCCCCCGGTGCTGTGCCCGCAACTGACGCTGCGGGACCGGCACGTCCTCGATCCGATACGGCCGCCGGTGCGGCTGACGGGCGCGCAGGCGGCTGTGGTGTCGCGCTGCGACGGCCGCAAACCCGGCTGGCAGGTCGCGGCGGAAGCGATCGGCGATCCGGCCACCGCACTGCGGAACACGGCTGACGTGTACTACCTGCTGAATCAACTGGTTCAGCAGGGGATCATTCACTGGGACTTCAATCTGCCGGTCAGCTTCGATGCCGAGCGCGTGCTGTGGGAACGCCTGGGGCAGATTGCCGATGATGATGTCCGTGACACCGCCTTGGGCACCTTCGCGGCGGTCTGTGCCCAGCGAGACCGGGTGATCGCTCAGGCCGGGGATCCCGATGGCCTGGTGGAGGCGTTGCTCGGGCTGCAGGACGTCTTCACCCGGTTGTCCGGTCAGGCGGCGACACGCAGGAATGGCGCCGCCTACGCGGGGCGCACGCTGTGTGTGGAGGAGACCACCCGGGATCTGGACGTGACGTTCGGCGCCGGAGTGATCGAGGCGATCGCGTCGGCGCTCGCGGTTCCGCTGGCGATCGCGGACTGGGTGTGCTGTTCGCTCGCCGAGGCTTATCTCCGCGAACTGGAGCGGCTGTACGCCGATCTAGGCCCCGGCGATGTTCTGCTCGGGCAGTTGTGGTTCCTGGCGCAGGAGGCTTTTTACGGTGCCGCGCCCCGGCCGGCCGACCAGGTCGCGGCCGACCTCGGCCGCCGCTGGGCCAGCCTGTTCGGGCTTGACCGAATCCAGCCGGCCGACCGCAGGCTCGAATTTTCGAGCGAGCTGCTGGCCGCGCCGCTGGCCGAGTTCTTCCCAGGCGGCCAGACCACCTGGGCGGCGGCCCGTATCCACAGCCCCGATCTGCAGTTCTGCGCGCCCAGCGCCGAAACCTTCGCGCGAGACGACTTCATCGCCGTCCTCGGTGAGATGCACCCGGCATTCCCGTCCGCCAGCAACAGCGTATGCGTCGCCAGGCACCCTGATCCGGTGCGGCTCCGCGACGCGCTACGCCGCGACATGGCGGGCCAATCGGTGTATCCGCTGCTGCCACCGGATTGGCCGCGGCACACTGCGCGGCTCGCTTTTGCGCTCGAACATCCGCACGACGTACAGCTCGGCTTTACCGCAGCCGCCGGGGCCGACCTGCGACGGCTCCTCCCGATCAGCTCTCTCGTGGTCCGGCCTTCGGACAGCGGATTGACCGCATTGGCCGCTGACGGCCGCACCTGGCCGCTCATCGAGTTCTTCGGCCGGCCGCTGTCCGAGATGGCCATGGAGGTGTTCAAATCCGCCGTGGCCGGGTCGCATGCGCCGAGAATCACCGTGGACCGCCTCGTCGTCGCCCGTGAATCCTGGAGCCTGGCGGTCGGCGACTGCCCGGTCACGATGGCTCGCGGGGAGCGTGATCAGTATCTGGCCCTGCGGCGGTGGAAGGCCGCGCTGGGGCTGCCGGAACACGTCTTCGTGAAACTGGCCAGCGAGGTCAAGCCCATGTTCGTGGACATGACCAGCCCAGGCTATGCGCCGATGCTCGCCGCAGCCCTGCGCGCGGCCCGCAAGGACCAGGGCGACGGGGCCTCGTTGCAGGTGACCGAGATGCTTCCCACCCCGGCGGACGTGTGGGTTCTCGACGCAGCCGGGCGGCGTTACGTATCGGAACTGCGCTTGCATCTGCGCCATGAGCGGGCCGCTCCCGCGGAGCAGCCGCCGACGAGCTGGAAGCAGGCCGGGCGATGAATCCAGATGCTGGATTCGAGCGGGCCGTGGCCGAAGCCTGGGCGGTGGTATTCGGCTCACCGGGCCCCGCCGCCGATGACGACTTCTTTCTGGCTGGCGGCGACTCGCTGACGGCCACCCGGCTGGCCTCCGCGCTGCAGCTCCGCACGGGCCGGGAAATCTCCGTGGAAGACATCTTCATCGGGCAGACCGTGAGCGGGATCGCGGCCAGGGTCAGCGAGGCCGTGGCCGACGCCGTGCTGCCAACAGGCTCTGCCGCGGGGCTCTCTTCGGCGCAGCGCCGTCTCTGGTTTGTCGAACAGTTCGTCCCGGGCGTGCCGGTGCACAACGTCGTGATGGCCGAGCAGATCTCCGGCGCGCTGCAGATCACGGCTCTGGAGCGTGCCTTCGAACAGGTCAGCACGCGTCAGGCGGCGCTGCGGTGGCGCCTGACGCCGGGCGACGGTCTTCCTGTGGTCACCGTGGCCGATCCGGCGCCGGTCATGATCGCCGTCGACGATCTGTCAGATCTGGCTGGCCCGGCCAGGGAGTCCGCTCTGCGCGCACTGCTCGATGACGAGGTGCACACCCCCATTGACCTGACCGGTGGGCCATTGTGGCGGGCCAGAGTGGTGCGCCGCGGTCAGGGCGAGCAGATCCTCGTCATCACCGTGCACCACATCATTTTTGACGGCTGGTCACAAGCGATCTTGTACCGCGAGCTCGGGCAGGCCTACCGGCGCGTGCTCAGCGGCGGCTCACCCGGACCACCCGAAGACCCGGCACCGCCGGCCGTCACCTTCGCCGACTATGCCGCCTGGACCCTCAGCCGGGCGCGGTGCGACGGCCCGGCGGACAGCACGTGGTGGGCGGAGCACCTGGCCGGCGCACCCACCGCGCTGGATCTGCCTCGCGACCGGCCGAGGCCGGCCGTGCTCAGCTTCAACGGAGCCATCCGGGCGGCTTTCATCGACGCGGAACTGGCCGCCGATGTCGCGCGGCTCGCGATAGCTAGCGAAGCGACGGTGGGCGCGGTGCTGCTGGCCGCGTTCAGCGTGCTGCTCCGGCGGCTCACCGGCCAGCACGACCAGGTGCTTGGTATCCCCGTGGCCGACCGAGGGCACGCCGAGTTCGCGGACCTCATCGGCTTTTTCGTCCGGGTCCTGCCGCTGCGGCTGAGGGTCGATGACGACGCCGCGTTCGCGGCCCACGTACACCGCTGCCGCGATGAACTCACCGCAGCGCGCAGCCATGCTGACGCTCCGCTCGAGCATATCGTCGAGGCCGTCGGCGGCCAGCGCGACCTGACCCGTAATCCGCTGTTCCAGGTGATGTTCAACGTTTACAACTTCGTCGAGGCGCGCCTCGATCTCGAGGCGGCGACGGTCCGTCCTTGGCAGGCTGACGTTCCTGGCTCGCTCGTCGACCTGACGTTGTACGTCATCTTCCGGGGTGATGGCATCCGCCTGGAGGCCGCCTACAACTGCGACCTCTTCGACGGCGCGCGCATCGAGGCACTGCTGGACAGCTACGCGCAGCTGCTACGGTTCCTCGTCGGCCACCAGGCCGAACCGGTGCGGTTGGCCAGCGCACGCCCACCCGGGGTCCAGCTGCCCGACTGGACGGCACCGTTGCCTGGCGTCATCGCCGACGGCCCCGGCCTGATCGAGCAGGTTCGCGGCGCGGCCCATCATGCGCCTGACTCCGTGGCGGTGCAGGAGGCTGGCCGGGTCCTGTCCCGCCGCGAGCTCGTGCAGCTCATGGACGGCACGGCCGCCGCGCTGCGGGCTGCGGCGGTCACCGCAGGTGACGTCGTCGCCGTACTCGCCGAGCGCACCGCGCTGCTGCCCGCCGTGCTGCTGGGCGTGCTGGCCACGGGCGCCCGCTGGGCGGTCATCGACGGTGAGCTGCCCGGCGCGACGGTGGATCGCAGGCTAGCCGCGGTCAACCCACGCGCGCTGGTCCGCTGCACGAGCCCTGACCCGGTGCGCCCGGCACCCAGCCATGCGGCACCCGGTCACGCGGCACCCGGTCACGCGGCACCCGGTCACGCGGTCCCGGTGATCGACGCCGTCGGCATCGTCGCGGCGCCACCATCGGAGCCTGCGGCCGACGCCCCGGCTACCGACCGCGGCTATCTCTCCCTCACCTCCGGCACGACCGGCGAGCCGAAGGCGGTTGACACCGGCGAAACACCGCTCGTGCACTTCCTGAACTGGTACCGGATGACCTTCCGCCTGGACCGTGATGCACGGTTCGCGCTGCTGGGCGGCTTGGCCCATGACCCGCTGCTCCGGGACATGTTCGCCCCGCTTACCTGCGGCGGGATACTGCTGGTGCCGCCGGCCGGGCTGCTGAGAGATCCCGTGCAGTTGCTGACCTGGCTGGCTGACCAGCAGATCACGGTCGCCCACCTCACGCCCCAGCTGGCCCGGATGATGGCCGCCGCCGCCCACGGCAGGCCCGCGCTGCCAGCGCTGCGGTTGGTGGCGGTAGGCGGCGATCAGCTCGCCGAGAGCGACGCGGCGGCATTGCACCTGATCGCACCGCACGCCCGGCTGCTGAATTTTTACGGCATGACCGAAACTCCGCAGGCCCAGGCGTATCACGAAATTCCTCTCCCGGAACGCCTGCCGGACAAGGACACGCTCACCGCCCTGCGCACGGTGCCGGTACCCGTCGGTGTCGGCATTGACGGTGCGCAACTGCTGGTCATGAGCATCTGCGGCCGGCCCGCCGCAGTGGGAGAGCTGGGTGAGGTCGTCATCCGCAGCCGCTACCTGGCCAACGGTTACGTCGGGCCGCCCGCGGCGGGCGGCCGATTCGCCGAACTGCCCGGCGCTGGCGAGGGGGGGATCTACCGCACCGGTGACCTGGGCCGATATGGGCTAGCAGGCACCGTGACCCTCGCCGGGCGCTCGGATGATCAGGTCAAGGTGCGCGGATACCGCGTCGAACTGGGCGAGGTAGAAAGCGCTTTGTCCGTGCACCCGGACGTAGCCTGCGCAGCCGTCCGGCTTTTCGAGCGCGCGGGGGTATCCGCCCTGCACGCCTACGTCGTCAGCGCGAATGGCTCGGTTTCCGAGTCTGGCCTCGCGCAGTACGCACGCTCCCGCCTGCCGGCCTACGCCGTACCGTCCGGCATCACCCTGCTGGCCGCTTTGCCGCTCACGACGGCCGGAAAGGTCGACCGCAGTGCGCTGATCCCGCCCGGTCCGGCCGGTCACGCCAGCCCGGCTTCGGCTGACCCGCCGGGCAGCGACCTCGAACGCCTCGTCCTCAGCATCTGGTGCGAGGTCCTCGGCGTAGCCCGCGTCGCGCGCGACGAGAACTTCTTCGAGGTCGGGGGCAACTCGATGGCGATCATCGAGGTGCAGGTGTGCCTGATGCAGGCGCTTGACCGGCCGGTTCGCATGGTGGACCTGTTCCGGTTCCCCACGATACGCAGCCTCGCCGGGTACCTGGCGAGCGGTCAGGCAGACGTGGGATTGCTGGCTTCCGATCTCCGCGGCCAGATGCGACGGCACCGATCCGGCCGCCGGCGCGGACAGTAGCACAGGAGAGCTGAATCAATGTCCGAAATCGAAACCGTGGACGTAGAACCGGTCGCCATCATCGGGATGGCCTGCCGCGTCCCAGGCGCGGCGAACGTCGAGCAGTTTTGGCAGAACCTGGTCACGGGCGTCGAGTCGATCCGCCTTGGCACGCTCGAAGAGCAGGCCAACGCGGGCGTGCCAGCGCATGATCTCCACCATCCGGACTTCGTGCCTGCCAGCGCGGTGCTGGACCAGCCGGAGAGTTTCGACCCCAGAATGTTCGGGATGTCAGCCGCTGAAGCGGATCTGCGTGATCCGCAGCAGTTGCTCTTTCTTGAGCTCGCCCATACCGCCCTGGAGGACGGCGGGTACGACCCGCACCGCTACGCCGGTGACATTGGGGTCTATGCGGGCTCGGGGGAGGACGCCTACCAGTGGCGCAACGTACGGCGTAATCGTGCGGCGCTGGCCAGGTCCGGAACGCTCGGCGTGGCCGTCTATTCACACCCTGACTACGTGGGCACGCTTACTTCCTTCAAACTCGGCTTGCGCGGGCCAAGCCTGACGGTCCATACCGCCTGCTCGACGTCGATGGTGGCGGTGCACCTGGCCTGCGAGGCGCTGCGCAGCGGCGAATGCGACATGGCGCTGGCCGGTGCGGCCAACGTGATACTTCCGCTGGGCCAGGGCTACGTCTATGCCGAAGGCGGTATCTACTCACGAGACGGGCATTGCCGCGCCTTTGACGCGGCCGCCACCGGGACCGTCGGGGGCAGCGGAGGCGGCGTGCTTGTGCTCAAGTGCCTGCCGGACGCCGTCCGCGACGGCGACGACATCCGCGCCGTGATCATCGGGAACGCGATCAACAACGACGGCGACACGAAGGTCGGCTTCACCGCCCCGGGTCAGCAGGGGCAGGCCCGGGTGATCGCGCAGGCGCTGAGCGTCGCCGGGATCGACCCCCGGACCATCGGCTTCGTCGAGGCCCACGGCACCGCCACGGCCCTGGGCGACCCGATAGAAGTCGCGGCCCTGACCGACGCCTACACCCAGCGCACCCGTGACCGAGGCTGGTGCGCCCTAGGCTCGGTCAAGACCAACGTCGGCCACCTGGGGCCCGCTGCCGGTGTGGTCGGCCTGCTCAAGGCGGCGCTCGCGGTCCAGCATGGGCTTGTTCCTCCTAGCCTCAACTTCGAGGTCCCGAATCCGGCCATCGATTTCGGCCAGAGCCCGTTCTTTGTCAACACCGCGCCGTGGGTCTGGGACGATGCCGCCGGAAGACCCAGGCGCGCCGCGGTCAGCTCTTTCGGCATGGGCGGCACGAACGGTCACGTGATCGTGGAGCAGGCCCCGGCCCGGCCGCCCCGGACGGAACCGCCCGCGCCCTGGCACCTGATTGAGCTGAGCGCCAAAACCGAGACCGCCCTGACCGCGTACGCTTCCGCTCTGGCCGATGAGCTGACCGCGCCACCGCCTGCCCAGAGCCGGGATCTTCGCGACGTCGCGTACACCCTCCGGGTAGGCCGTACCCAGTTGCCCCAACGGCTGGCCGTCGTGGCGGCGGATGCCGCAGACGCCGCCCGCGCACTGCGGGACAAGCGGCGGCAGGTGAGCGGCTCTGCCGAGGAAGTGACGGCTCCGCCGGTGTTCCTGTTTCCCGGTCAGGGCGCCCAGTATCCGGGCATGGGGGCTGACGTCTACGCGAGCGAGCCCGCCTACCGCGACGCGGCCGACGAGTGTTTCGCGCTGCTCGACCGCGATGGCCGGCCACAGACCGCCCGCGAGCTGCGGGAGCTTTTGACCTCAGGCGGCGACGATCAAGCGTTGCAGCAGACCAGCCTGGCCCAGCCCGCGCTGTTCATCGTCGAATACGCCCTGGCCATGCTCTGGCGCTCGTGGGGAGTGATCCCGCGAGCAATGATCGGGCACAGCGTGGGTGAATACGTCGCCGCGGCCTGCGCCGGAGTTTTCAGCCTGCGCGACGCGCTGCGTGTGGTCGCGGCGCGAGGCGAGTTGATGCAGTCCCTGCCCGGCGGAACGATGGCTGCCGTGCAACTGGACGAGGACGCGCTGCGCGCCCGGTTGCCGGAAGGCGCGTCCCTCGCCGCCGTGAACGGGCCTGGCGCCTGCGTCGTGGCCGGCCCGGAGAGTGTGCTGACCGACCTGCTCGACGAGCTGACCGCCGCCGAAATAGGCGCCCGCCGGCTGCGCACCTCGCACGCCTTTCACACGGCCATGATGGATCCGATCCTCGCCACGTTCCGTGATGTGGTCGCCACCGTCGAGCCGGCGGCACCCCAGATCCCGTTCGCCTCGAACCTCACCGGGGAGTGGATCACAGCGCAGGAGGTGTCCGACCCGTCGTACTGGGCGCGCCACCTTCGCGAACCCGTCCGCTTCGGCGATTGTGCCGCCACCGTGGCCGCCCCAGGCGGTGACCTGTTCGTGGAATGCGGGCCAGGAACGCAGCTATGCGGCCTGATCCGGATGCGGCGCAGCGGGCACACGGTCATACCGTGCCTGCCCGGCCGGGGCAAGCCGGGCGAGAACTCGCGCGCGCTGGCCACCGCGGTGGCGCAGCTTTGGTCGGCCGGATGTCACGTAGATGCCGAGACGGCCGGGCCCCGCGGATACCGGGTAGCACTGCCTACCTACCCGTGGGAACGCCAACCGCACTGGGTCCACCCTGACCCCGACGTCGCCGGACAGACCGAACCAGCCGCGGATCAGCACCGTCCGGCGGCCAGCACGCCGGACGGGTTGTTCGCGGTCCCGGTCTGGCGGCAGCTCGCCAGTTCCCCTGACGGCCAGCCGCCCGCACGCGTGCTGGCGCTGGCCGATGAGCGCGATGGCCTGGCCCGGCTGCTGGCCGAGCGCGGCCGCGACGTCGTCCAGGTGCACCGCGGCGCGCGATACGAACGCGACGGGTCAGGGAACTACCGCGTCCGCCCGGCGAGCCGTGCGGACTACGAGGCATTGTTCGCTGATCTGGCGGCCCGCGATGGCGTCCCCGGCCACATCGTGCATGGCTGGACGATGGCCGACGGCCCGGCGCGGACCGCCGCTGAGGTGTGGGCGGCCCAGGACGATGGCTTCTTCAGCCTGCTGGCGCTGGTGCAGGCCCTGGCGGCCACGGTGCCCGCAGGTGGCGTGCATCTCGACGTGGTCACGGCGGGCACCCAGGAGGCCGTCGGCCAGGACATCAGCCGACCCGAACACGCCACCCTGGCCGGCGTGGTGAAGGTCTTGCCGCTGGAGTTTCCGTGGCTGACCGCGCGGCACATCGACGCGGACCCGGGCGCCCAGGCTCAGCCGGGTGCGGCCCCAGGGCGCGCCGCGGCGGTCCCGGTGATCGACGAAATCGGTGCCGCCCCGTCGGCCGAGTACGGTGCCGAGCCGCTGGTGGCGCTGCGGAACGGGCGCCGGTGGCAGCGGCGCTTCGAGCACATCGCCTGGCCTGAGGCGGCAGACGCCGACCAGGACGGGGCCGTGCTGCGTGAGCACGGCGTCTACCTGATTACCGGCGGGCTGGGCGGCATCGGGATCACGCTAGCCGAGGAACTAGCCTGCCGGACCGCGGCAAAACTCGTGCTGACGTCGCGCGAAGACCTGCCGCCGCGTTCGACCTGGGACTCGCCGGATGCTGCCGCAGCGGTCTCGGCCCGCGCGCGGCGGGCGATGGCCGCGATCCGCAGGATCGAGCGGACCGGAGCCGAGGTGCACGTGATCGCGGCCGACGTGGCCGAAGCCCAGGCCGTCCGGGAGTTGCGCGATGAAATGATCACCCGCTTCGGCCGCGTCGATGGGATCATCCACGCCGCCGGGGTGGCCGGCGGCGGCATGGCGGAGGTCAAGGACCGTACCGCCGCTGCGGAGGTGCTTCGCCCGAAGATAGCCGGGACGCTCGCGCTGCGCGACGCGTTCGCCGCCCAGCCGCTTGACTTCGTGGTCCTGTGCTCATCGGTGACCGCGGTGGCGGGCGGATTCGGCCAGGTCGATTACTGCGCAGCCAACGCGTTCCTCGACGCCCACGCCGGCAGCGACCACGGCTGGAACGCCAGGGTCGTGTCGGTGAACTGGGGGGCCTGGAGCGAGGTAGGCATGGCCGCCGAGTCCAGCGCGCCCGCGGCCTTCCAGGCCGTGCGGCGAGGTCAGCGCATGTTCCCGGTCAAGCACAACCTGCTGACCGAACGCCACGAAGCGGCGGATCTGACCTGGTGCTCGGGAACAATAGGCGCGGACACTCACTGGGTGGTGGCCGACCACCGGCTGGCCGAAGTCCCGGCGCTGCCGGGGACCGCCTACCTCGAAGCGGCCAGGTGCGCATTCGAGGAATGCCAGCGTCCCCCCGGCCCCGGGCACGTCGTCGAACTGACCGACGTGGTGCTCACTCATCCGCTGGCCGTGCCGGACGGCGTCCGCGCCGAGGTGCGGGTAGTGCTCACGCCTGGCCTGGACGGTACCGACTTCGAAGTGGTCAGCCAGGTCGACGGGACGACCTGCGTGAACGCGCGTGGCCGCGCGGCGTGGATCGCTGCCGCTCCGCGGCAGGCGCCCGGCCTCGGGGCCATCCAGGAACGGTGCTCGCTCGGCGTGCACAAGGCCGAGACTCACGCTGCATCCAGGTCCGGGCTGATTACCTTCGGCCCGCACTGGGGAAACCTGGTCCGGGTCCATGAAGGCACCGGAGAGAAACTCGCGTTCCTGAGCACGAAAGCGGAGGTCGAACCGGATCCCCACCCGTGGACCATCCACCCGGCCCTGCTCGACGACGCCCTCGCGGCGGGCTGGCCGGAGGCTATCGAGGGGTTCCTGCCCTTCAGCTACGGAAGGGTTGTGATCAGGCGCAGCCTGACCGATCGCGTCTGGAGTCATCTGCGCTACCGGGACGCCGGAGCCCCTGACGTGGTGTCCGCCGACGTGACCTTGTACGACCAGGCCGGCCAGGAACTGCTGCAGATCGAGGACTTCTGCCTGCGTAAGGTGGGCGGCGCGGCCGTGGCCGGAACGGTCACCGCGGCGGGCGCGGCGCAGGCCGCCGCCGCGATCAGCCCCGCGGCCGGCGCGGAGGCCTTCCGACGGCTGGTGAACGCCAAGGCGGCACCCCAGGTGGTGGTCTGCGCGGTGAGCATCGACGCGGCGATCGCAGCCAGCCGCCAGGCGGACTATGCGGCGGTGGTGCAGCCGGATCTGGGCGCATCCGATGGGGCCGAGGCCAGCGAAGCGCGGTCGGACAGCCCCGCGGGCCCCGGAACAGAACGCGAGGCAGCGGTCGCGGAGATCTGGGGCAAACTGCTCGGAATCCCGGCGATCGGCGTCAAGGACGACTTCTTCGACCTAGGCGGGGACTCCCTCATCGCCTCTCAGCTCATCGCCTTCGTGCGCGCGCAGTTCGGCGTCCGGATTCCCATGCGGCGCTTCTTTGCTGACCCGACGATCAGCGGCATCGCCGCCCTCATCGACGAACTCTCCGCGCCTGAACCGGTCGCAGCACAGGCACGGTGACCGCGATGCGCCTGGCCCTCGGATTCAAGGCCATAAATTCGGTCAGCCCCACGCCCTCGGTCTACGTCGAGCTGGCCCAGGCCGCGGAACGCTGTGGCTATGAGTCGCTGTGGGCGCCCGAGATCCGCACCACGGACCCCTTCGCCTTCCTGGCCTGGCTCGGCGGGCACACCACGAACATCGGCCTCGGTGCCGGCGTCGCCCAGGTCTTCGCGCGTACCCCGGTGGCCACGGCAGCCAGCGCGATCACCCTGGCGGGCCTGACCGGCGGGCGGTTCCGGCTCGGCCTCGGCGTGGCGGGGCCGCACATCGTCGAAGGCTGGCATGGCCGCCCGTACCAACGGCCATTGTCATATCTGCGCGACTATCTCGCTGTCGTCCGTCTGGCGCTTGACGGTGCGCCCGTTCAGTACGCGGGGCCGGAGATCACGCTGCCGTGTCCGGGAGCGTCGGACGGGGTGGTCCCGCTCCGCTTTCCCACCCGGCCCAGCCGGATGCCCGTTTACCTGGCCGGGCTGGCCCGCAACTCGGTGGCTCTGGCCGGTGAGCTGGCCGATGGCTGGATGGCGGTTCACACGCCGCCCGGCTACATAAAGACGGCCCGCGAATGGCTTCAGCAGGGCGCCGCCCGCAGCGGGCGCTCACTGGACGGCTTCCACACGATCGTGATGCTGATCTGCTCGGTCGACCAGGATGAGGATCTCGCGCGTGACCTGGTCCGCCCGACACTGGCCCTGTATCTCGGCGGCATGGGAACGCGCCAGAGGAACTTCTACGTCAACCTCGCCAGCAGGCTCGGTTTCGCCACTGCGGCGACGGCCGTGCAGGAGGCCTTCACCGGCGGAGACATGGGCGGAGCGATCGCGGCGGTCGATGATGAGCTGGTCGATGCGATGTCCCTGTGCGGCCGCCCCGAGCGCGTGCGCGAAAAGCTGGCCGCCTACCGGGAGGCCGGAGTCGACACCGTCGTGATCTCGCCGGCTGCCCCCGCTCCTGGTGGCCAGCTCCGCCAGATCGAGCTGCTGGCCACGCTGGCCGAATACGCTCAGCCATGACGCGCTCGCTGAAGCTGGTGACCTGGAACCTGTGGGGCCGCAGCGGGGACTGGAGAGCCCGGCAGGTGGCGATCGATGCCGCCCTCATCGCGGCGCAGCCGGACATCGTCGCGATACAGGAGACCTGGCCCGACGGCGGCCGCTGGCCGCAGGTGGAGCGGCTGGCGGAGCGGCTGGGCTGCGTCAGCGCAGCGGCGGCGCCGGCGCCGCGTGCACCCGGTGACCGCGGGCTCGCCATCCTCAGCCGCTGGCCGATGTCCAGTCACCAGGTCCACCCGCTGCCGGTGGCCGGCCACCCACCCGATGAGCGGATCGCCCTGCTGGCCGGCATCGTCACCCCCGCCGGCACGCTGCCGGTCTGCGACGTGCACCTGAGCTGGCCCCCTGACCAGAGCCACGTCCGGCAGGACCAGGTCCGCACGCTGGCCGGCCTGCTGGCCAGCGAGCGGCCGGCCGGGCAATTGCCGTACGTTCTCTGCGGCGATTTCAATGCCGAACCAGAGTCCGATGAGATTCGCATGCTCACCGGCCATACCCGTGTTCCCGTGCCCGGGGTCGTCTTCCAGGACGCGTGGCGGGCAGGCGGCGACGGTACCCCCGGGTATACCTGGTCGCACCGCAACCCGGCCGCGGCCGCGGAGCGGTTCGGGAACGCCCGGCTCGACTACGTGTTCGTCCGTTGGGCCGGTCACGGTGCCATCGTCCGGGCTGAGGTAATCGACGGCCGCGGACCGGGCGGAATGTGGGGCTCTGATCACCTGGCCGTCCTGGCTGAGCTCGACCTTGAGGCCCTGGCCAACACGGCACAATAGCGGTGACGCCTTGTGGCAGGATGGAAGCTAATTTCCAGTCCGCAGTTATATTTGCCCAGAAATGGCAGGGATCGCGCCGGTCATGATGACACCGCTTGTAACGCGCCTCGACCAGCGCATCCGGCAGGCCATGGCCGCCAGCCTGCCGGAGGCAACTGGCACCGACCCGCAGATCCGGCCGTCTGACCACGCGGACTACCAGGCCAATGGCCTGCTCGCCCTGGCGAAAAAGCTGCACGGCAACCCGCGCCAACTGGCCGCCACGGTGACCACCGCGCTGGCCGGGGACGACCTGCTCGCCCACTGCGAGGTCTCCGGGCCAGGCTTCATCAACCTGACCCTGGCCGACGCGGCCATCTGGCAGCAGATGGCGCTGCGGCGTGACGACCCACGGCTCGGGGTACCCGCCAGCGCCGCCGGCGGCGTCACCGTTATCGACTACTCCCAGCCCAACATCGCCAAGGAAATGCACGTCGGCCACCTGCGCAGCACGATCATCGGGGACGCCCTGGTCCGGGTGCTTGAGTTCGACGCGGCCAAGGTCATCAGGCAAAATCATCTCGGCGACTGGGGTACCCAGTTCGGCATGCTCATCCAGTACCTCTTCGAGCACCCTCGCGACAGCCTCACCGCACACCAGGAGGAGTCGGGGGCCGAAGCCATCTCGCGGCTGAACGCGCTCTACCGGGCCGCCAGGCAGAAGTTCGACGGTGACCAGGAATTCGCTGACCGGGCCCGCCGCCGGGTCGTCGCCCTGCAGGCCGGTGACCAGGAAACGGTGGCCGGGTGGGACGAGATCGTCGCCGAGTCGAAGGTCTACTTCTACGACGTGTACACCCGTCTCGGCGTGCTGCTGACCGATCAGGACTCCATCGGCGAGAGCTTCTACAACCCGTTCCTGCAGGACGTGGCCAGCGATCTGGAGAAGCGCGGCATTGCGGTACGCAGCGACGGTGCGCTGTGCGTGTTCTTCGACGACATCCGCGGGCCTGACGGCAACCCCGTTCCGTTGATCGTCAAGAAGAGCGACGGCGGGTTCGGCTACGCCGCCACCGACCTTGCCGCTATCCGCTACCGCGTGGACACGTTGCGGGCCAACCGCATCCTGTACGTCGTCGACGCGCGGCAGTCGCTCCATTTCCGCATGGTCTTCGAGGCTGCCCGCAGGGCGGGATACCTGCCCGACGACGTCGAGGCCGTGCATGTCTCGTTCGGCACGGTGCTCGGCCCCGACGGACGGCCGTTCAAGACGCGGGCCGGGGATACCGTACGCCTTACCTCACTCCTCGACGAGGCGGTGGAACAGGCCAAGATCACGGTCGCGGAAAAAAATCCCAGCCTGGATGATGCCACCCTCGCTTTCCGGGCGGTCGAAGTGGGCATCGGCGCCATCAAATACGCCGACCTGTCCGTCGGCCGTACCCGCGATTATGTCTTCGACCTCGACCGTATGGTTTCCCTCCAGGGCAATACCGGGGTTTACCTCCAGTACGCGCACGCCCGCATTCAGTCTATTCTCGGCAAGGTCCCGGCGGACGTGTCCGCGGTCGTCAGCACCAGCCAGCCGCTTGACCCCGCGGAGCGCAGGCTGGCCATTCTGCTCGACGGTCTTGACGACGCGCTCTGCGCGGCCCGGGAGAACTACGAGCCACACCGCCTGTGCGGATACCTGTACAGCGTGGCTCAGGCGTTCACCGACTTCTATGAGGCCTGCCCGGTCCTTAAGGCCCCGACCAAAGAGCTCATCGCCAACCGCGTCGCCTTGTGCCAGCTCACCGGCCGTACCCTCGAGCTCGGCCTGGGACTCCTAGGCGTGGCCGCCCCTGACCGGCTCTGAGGCCGCTCCGGCAGGTCACCGACCGGGTGCGCCCGGGCCTAAGGGTTCACCTGGGCCGGCCTGGCGCAGTAAAATAATGCATCTTGAGGCGGGTGCATAACCGGGAGATGAGCCAAAGTTGCCGACTAATTTTGCCGCGACGCGGGAGCTGATGACCGGTTCCGCTTACCGGACTAAACAAACGGGCAGCCAGGTTTATGTTTCGATGCACGGCGAACCGCTGCTCGATTTCGCCGTGGGCTGCCGCGCCGGCGGCAGCGTAATGACTCCTGACACCAGGGTGATCTGGCTTTGCTGTTCGAAGCCTACGCTCCTGATAGCGCTGTTCCAGGCATTTGCCGAGGCCGGAGTCCACGAAGACGACCCGGTAGCAAGCGTCATTCCTGAATTTGCGGATGCGGGTAAGAGTGATGTTACTTTTTCGCATGTACTGACGCATACGGTCCCCTATGAGTCCGCCGGGACGAGCTGGACGGATGCGGCCGGGGAGCGTTTTCGAGATGAGCAGGAAATGATGACGTCTCCCTGGGATGTCGCCATCAAGATGATTTGCGAGATGCCGCTTTTCGCCCGGCCGGGGGAAGTTGTCACCTACACCCCGTCAACGAACTGGACACTGCTGGCCGAGGCTCTCCAGCGGCTCACCGGACGGCCGCATGAGGAGACCGTGCGGCAGCAGGTCCTTGACCCGCTCGGCATGGATTGCACGAGTTTTTACGTCACCGAGACGGACCTGTCCTCCGATGAGTGTGCACCGCTGTGGAACTTGACCAGCACGGAGCCTGAGATCGACCTGATGGACACGCGGCCGCTCGTCTTTGGCCGGTGGCCAGGCTTGGCCTGCCGCGGACCGGCGCGCGATATGGCTCGGCCGCTGGAATGTGCGGCCGGGTGGCGGGGGCGGGAACTTCTGGCGGAGCGGTGGCGGGATGGGCTCGTATCACCGCGGCGATTTGAGATCGGCGATCCGTTTTTCAACGGCGCGGGCATCTGGTGGAGCCTCGGGCTGTGCGCGGATCCGGTGGGGTTCGGGTTGTCCTTGTCGTCCCGGGCGATCGGGCACACGGGCGAGCGGAGCTCGGTCGTGTTCTCCGACCTCACCACCGGAATCACGATCTCCTTCCTCTCCAACGGCCTGGTCTCGCGGTCGGCCGACAACGCGCGCAAGCGCAATCTGATTCGCGCCGTCTATACGGATCTGCACCTGTATTAGCAGGCGACTGATGACAACATCAGCGGGCGGCCGCAGCTCCGTTTCAACATGGTTCGGCTCATCCGCGCGGTCGGCCGCGGCGCGGGTGACGTTGTTCTGCCTTCCGTTCAGCGGCGGCGGCGCCAGTGTCTACCGGGCCTGGGCTGAGCTGCTGCCGCCGGAGATTGAGCTCAGCCCGCTTCATCTGCCCGGGCGGCAGGAACGAATCGAAGAGCCCGCCGACCTGTCGCCCGCGATCATCGCCGAACGCCTGGCTGCGCGCATCGACCGTCCCTTTGCGCTTTACGGTCACAGCCTGGGGGCGAGGCTGGGGTTCGAGGTACTCCGGTCGCTGCGGTACCTGGGTGTGCCTGATCCGGTGCGGTTCTACCCGGCCGCTGGGTCTCCTCCGCATCTCGAGGACACGGTGGCCCGGTGCGTGGACCTGCCTGACGGACCTTTCCTCGACTTCCTGATACAGCGTCTCGGTGCGCCGCCGGAGTTGCGCGACGACGCGGAGCTGCGGGAGCTGCTGCTGCCGCTGCTGCGATCAGATCTGCGGTGGTGCCGAAGCTACCGGTACCACCCGAGTGCCCGCCTTGAGACCATGATCGTCGCGCTGGCCGGCGATGCGGACACCGAGGCCACCGCGCAGCGGATGGCCGGCTGGGCGCGATACGGCGAGCGTTTCCGGCTGATGACATTGCCTGGCGGGCATTTCTTTGTCAGCACGGCGACCCGGGAGCTGACGGCGATACTGGCGGCTGATCTCCTCGGTGCGGTAACCGAAAGGTGGCAATGAACGTGCAGCAATCACCCGATGGCGCAGCGACCGGAGCGAAGAACGTCTACCGGGTGCTGACGCGGCGCACCGGATCCGCTGACGCGGCCCAGACGGCTGAGCTCTTTGCCAGCCTGGTCCAGAGCTGCCGGGCGGAACTCGGGCGAGCCGCCGGGGCAGACCGCCTGCAGTTGGAGCGGTCGTCACGGCGAGATCCGGCCAGCCTCAGCCCCGACGAGGCGTGCGTCGTGACCGGCGCCGTCGTGAAGCACGTGGCCCCGCTCGCGCTGGCCGACGGCTGCTGGCTTGAGCCATTCCTCATGGCGCCGCTGTGTCACAGCGAACCGGGCGCGGCGCTGGCCGGTGAACACCGGAGATACTGCCGTCCGCACCAGCCCGACGCCGGCCGCGGGCACAATATCCTGCGCCTGCTTCAGCAGTTGACCATTCCACTCGGCCCGCCGAGCAGCGTCGAATTTCACCGGAGAATAGGCATAAGCGCGGAGGCCTATGAGCTTCCGTCATTCTTGCTCGCCCTGGCGCAGTCGCCGATCGAGCATCTCACCGAGCTGGTCTGTGCGGAGCGGGCCGGCCGCGACGGCGAATTTTTCCGGCTGCCTGCCTGGATCGAAGAAGCCGTCGCCACCACGGCGGCCGGGCTCGATCTGCCTGCCGCGTTCCTGGCCGGTTCCCGCCGCGCCCAGCCGGGCCCGGAGCCGCAAGACCTGCTCAGCCGGTTCACCCAGCTCGGCCTGCCGGCCTCCGCAGGCCAGCGCCAGACGGACGCCGAAGAGCTCCTGACGGCACTGCGGGACCGGTTGCACGGACTGATCGACCAGACATGCACCAGCCTTATCGACGATCCGGCGGCAGGTGCCGCGGCCCTCGTGGCGAGCAAAGCATCGTCAGCGCGTCATGCCCACGGGGCCCGCCAGCTATCGGGACGGCGGCTGGATGAGCTGTTCGAAGCCCTGCCGACCGAGCCCATGGCCGTGCTCGACGCCTTGGCCCGCTCCAGGTGGATCAACCCGGGCCACCCCGAAAAGAGCCGCTTCGTCAATGAGCTCACCGACCCGGCCGTCGGCCCGATGGGCAAGATTTTCAGCCGCGAGGAACTAGCGCTGATGCGCATCTGGATCAGGTCGCTGAAACCAGCCAGTGCCACCACGGGCGGGCCGGCCGGCCGGCGGACGTCAGGCGGCCGGCGCCCCGGCCCGCTCGCGTCCGAGCCGGTCGGCGCCTGCCTGACCCCCGGCGCCGCAGCGGCAGCGGAGCCTGTTCCGAATGCGCGCGCCGTCTATCACCGGCTGCTAAGTGGCGTGCAGCGCACCACTGCCCTGCGCGAGGCTAGCGCGTTCGCTTCGTTCTGGCTGAGCGTCGCACCAGATATGTACCAGGCGCGATCCGCCTGGATTCCGCCGGAGCATTTTGACCGGGACGAGTTTTGTGACTGGTTCGCGCTCTCATACCTGAACATGGCTTCCGCGACTACCACCAAGGCCGCCGATCTCGAGACCCTTCACCCGCAGAACGTGCTCCAGGGGGCGCCCGACAACCTGGTCGACGGAGCGTGGCTCCAGCGGATTACCCGAGATGGGCCGGGCAGCGAAGTGCACCGGCTGCTCTACGAGATCTACTGGGACGAGATAGGGCGCGGCGATACGACCAAGAGCCATAGCAACATCTACTCGGATTTGCTGCGGTCACTGGGCTTTCAGCTGCCGTCCTGCTGGTCGGCGGAGTTTGCCTTCTCCCCGCTTTTCGTAGATGAGGCGTTTTACGTACCCGCATTCCGCCTCGCCATCTCCGAGTTCCCGCAGACGCTGCTACCCGAAATCGTCGGGGTCAACCTGGTATCAGAGTTTCATGGCTTGGGCAGTAACGCCCTGGACCGGGTGGATGAGCTGCACAGCCTGGGATTCGACGAGACCTTCAGCCGGATTCATATCGCCGATGACAATGTCGAGCTTGGTCATTCAGCTAAAGCCAGGGACGCCGTGCTCTTCCTCATGGACCACGCCGACCGGCTCGGCGCGATCGAGCTGACCTGGCGGCGCGTGCTGTCCGGCATCACGGCGATGCGAATGGCGTACGCCGCCCTCGGCCAGCGCCTTCGCGCAGACCGCCCGCCAGCCCAGGAGGTTCCGGGCCGACGGTCTCATGTCGATAGATCTAGATGATGACCTCCCGCGTGGATCGGGTCGCCAGGCACCTCGGGGCTGCTGACGGCGTGCTGGTGGTTGATGAAGGGTGTCCTGGCTGAAAACACGTATCATTGCAGTAAACGACAGGAGAGCGAGTTGACTCGTCATCAGTCGCAGGATCACTTTAATCCGGAATTTATGAAAAACGGCGCCGAATCATCAGCGGTGCTAAGCGATTTCCGTGGATATGTAAGATCCCAGCTCACAAACATCATACTTCCACATGCGGAAAAATGGGAAGAGCAAGGGAAAGTCGCGTATCGGGACTGGATGAAGCTGGCTAGAGAAGGCCTATTTTCTTTTGATCATACCGGTGAAGGCTTCCTGCGCAGCGCAATATTCCTCGAAGAAGTTGGTCGTCTCGGCTACTCAGGAATTCGTGCCTCGATCGGAGTTCATGCCTACATGGCACGATCTTACCTCGAGCGATTTGGCACTGAGGAGCAGAAAGAAATATATCTGCCTGGGATTAGATCTGGTGAGCTCATTGGCGCTCTGGCGATCAGCGAAGCCGATGCAGGGTCTGATCTACGCCACCTCGGTACCCGCGCAGAGATGGTGGACGGTAGATTCTATAAGGTGAGCGGCGAGAAGCTCTACGTGACCAACGGAACCGGAGCGAGTTTTTTTATTGTCGTCGCTAACACCCGGCAGAAGCCGGCTGCTTCAGGACTGACTGGTATGGGTGTATTCATAGTCGATGGAAAGAGCCAAGGTATCTATCGACACCCGCAAGCCATGCTTGGGTGGCGAAGCGCGGATCTGTGCAGAATAGAATTTGACGAGGTAAACGTTCCGCTGAGCAGACTGCTATGCCGCCCTGATCGAGCGCTGATCCAGCTCATGGAAGCATTGGACTTCGAGCGTCTCGTTGCCGGATTGCTGGCCGTA
The DNA here is from genome assembly GCA_050013055.1 of Streptosporangiaceae bacterium. GTDB lineage: Bacteria > Actinomycetota > Actinomycetes > Streptosporangiales > Streptosporangiaceae > Palsa-504. The sequence goes on along the minus strand of JBEKGC010000001.1, from coordinate 7,134 downwards.
GGCGGGATAGGATACTGCCTGGAACAATTGCACTCCTTCGTCCACAAACACCGCGTACGCGATACCCCGCTGGGCGCGAACCGAGCTATACAGCACCAGATCGCTGAGCTAGATTGCGGCTATGAGCTGGTGCGGCAGTATGCATATCATGCGGCCAGGGTTCAAAGTGATGGGCGTCTTGATACGCGCACCGCATCTATTCTAAAGCTTAAGGCAACAGAACTTGAAGTAACTGCAGCCGAAAAATGCGTACAATACCATGGCGCCCGAGGATATCTCATGGATTCAACGTCGGCGCGCCTGTACCGCGACGCGATGGGCGGGACTATCGCAGGTGGCGCTAGCGAACTACTACGCGAAATGATCTATGAATTGACTCCACCCTAAGATTTTGCAGAAAGTGATGCCTGTCGAACTGGCAGGGGAACCACGCTACCCCGGCTACCTGCAATGACTACGTCCTCAGGCGTTGTCTTCACCCACCTCCCGATCGGGCTGCACCACCCCAACCTCGAGTTTCCGAGGCGGAGCTGGTGTCATAAGAAAAAGTCGTGTAGCGTGGATGCCTGGTAAAGCATATACGACGAGCACGGCAGGGCAGCCATGGACCATCAAACTGTGCAGTGCGGCCTCATCAGCGAGGAGCTCGAGGAGTTTTACCGTAACGACTTTTACCGGACCATGACCGGCATCTGGACATCGATTTCTTGCAGAGCACACGACCAGGCCAGAAATTGTCGATAGAGTTGTCCGTACACTCGGTCCCAACATACTCTGCTGGCGCACGGAAGTTAGCATAGCGGATGGGTACCTGCAATGCTCTAGTACGGCAGATCCGAAAGTGACCGGGCATGGTTAACGCTGAGCGTCTTAACTGCATCGAGCGCTGGCTCATAGGGGCATGCCAGCAGCTCGGCCTGGCAGTCGAAACTCCCCATGATGATTTCTTTGAAGTTGGCGGGAGCCCACTTGCCCTGGCCGGGCTCATCTCGCTTATCGAAAATGAATTCGGCGCAGCTGCCCTCAGCGCAGACGAATTGATCGGTAACAGTGCCATGCGAGAAATCGCCGTGCGCATACTACAGAATACTGCGGACGAAATTGTTCCCGCCGGTGCGGGAGGAGCGGATGACACGGGCAAGGAGACGAGAACTATCAATGCTTCCCCGGAAGCATTGATAGTCTATCGCGAGCTCAACAACACCACCGTTCCTTACCCAAGCGAGAGCAGTCTGAAAGAGCTATTCGAGCGCTGCGCCGGAACTTACGGCGGGAAGAGTGCAATTGTTACCCAAGAGCGCGAGTACAGCTACCGGGAAATTAACCAGCTAGCCAACAGTCTAGCGAGGAAACTGAAAACCAGCGGGATTCTCCCCGGCAACGTCGTTGGTGTCTCCATGAGACGTTCAGCGGAGCTGATTATAGCCCTGCTTGCTATCATTAAATGTGGCTCGGCTTATCTTCCTCTCGACTCCTCCTGGCCCCTCGAACGCCTCCGTCTTATTCTCACTGACGCGGGCTGCACGACACTTTTGGCCGAAGACACCGATAGGCTTGCCGAGGGACTCCCCCAATGCCAGGTGCTCCCCTTCGGCCAGGATAGTCTTCATGCCCTTGATGCCCTTGATGCCGATCCGCAGTTGCACGTGCCGCCCGACGCGATTGCTTATATTAGTTTCACATCAGGAACAACGGGTAGGCCTAAGGGTGTTCCTATCCAGCATCGTAGTGTCCTAAGGCTCGTCACCAGTGCAAATTATGTACATCTGGGCCCAGAGACGGTTATTCTCCAGATCTCTCCAGTAACATTCGACGCTGCCACCTTCGAAATCTGGGGTGCGCTGCTGAATGGGGGCACGTGTGTGCTGTATCCGCCGCGTCCTTTGCAGGTCAGGGAACTCAGACGTGTCCTGCGCGAAGGCGGCGTAACTGTTCTCTTCCTTACCACCGCTCTATTCAATACCATCATCGACGAAGCCCCGGAAGCTCTCGACACTGTCGATACTGTGCTCACTGGCGGCGAGGCCTACTCGGAAAAGCATATCAGCACGGCGCTCGATCGTTACGGCCCCGGGAGGCTTGTCCACGTGTATGGCCCAACGGAATGCACAACGTTCACTACGTTTCATTCCATCGACGAAATCCCCTCCGATCGGATGGTGCTACCTATCGGGCGGCCGATCCAAAATACCCGTATTTACGTGGTAAAGAACGATAGTCTCTGTCTACCCGGAGATATTGGCGAAATAGTGGTTGCTGGCCCCGGCCTGTCACCTGGCTACCTGGAAGGCGTAGGAGATCTCACGCAGAGCTTCGCTGAATATAAAATCGGCGAGACCGTGGAAAGGGTCTACCGGACAGGGGACTACGGCTATCTGCTTGACACTGGTGATCTGGTATTCCAAGGGCGCCTGGATGAGCAAGTCAAAGTGAATGGGTACCGGATCGAGCTATCTGAGGTTTCCCGTGTTCTGGACGGTCATCCTGAGATCAGGAATAGTTACGTAACATTGACCGATGGCGTTGCCGGCGAGAAGGCTTTGCTTGCGTTCGTGGTACCGCATGTGAACGACATCACGCCAGCAGGCATGCGAGTGTATCTGAAGGCCAGGCTTCCTGCCTATATGGTTCCTGCGCGTGTGCACTGCTGCTCAGACTTGCCTCTTCTGGCGAACGGGAAGGTGGACCGGGCTGCTCTCCTAGCGCGCCTCCGGGAGCCAGAATGATGTCTGATCTGCCCCGAGCTTTTCCGGACAGCTGATTTGCGGTTCAAGCTCGGGGCAGAAGAGCCCGTTGGTCAGGCGTCCGGCCGATGGTAGACATCGCTGCGATGGTCAATGTCGAGAACATGCACGATGCGGGCCGTTTCGTGGATGAGGTACACGATCCGGTAGGTTCCACGCCGGGCTCCGTGGCAACCGGCCAGCGGGCCGAACAGGAGCTTGCCGGCGCGCTGCGGATTGAAACCGTGGCGGAAAGGTGAGTATCCGCGGAAAGCTGCGGTGATCTCCGATCGCCGCGTATCACCTCGACGCTCTGGGGGAACGTCGCGTGCCTGACCCTGGCCGCCGCCGCCAGCATGAACTCGTGACCTACGACCGCATCACCACAGACCCCGCTGTCATGCGCGGCCAGCCCTCGCCGCGCAGCTGCCCAAGGCTGCTACGACGCATCGTCGTCTGAGCTTCGCTGCCATAGGCGAGTCGACCTCCGGACGCGGCGCGGCTGAGGCCGAGGAAATGCTGGCCGAAAGGTTCGGACGCGACTAGGTGCTCATCGTCGATACCGGCCCCATCGTCGCGACAGCCGACCGTGCCGATAAGGACGACGCAGCCTGCCGAGAGCTACTTGAGAATGATGAGGGGCCCCCTGGTCACCACGGCCATGGTCATCGCCGAGGCCGCTTACCTGATCGACCGCCAGCTTGGCGCGAAGGCGGAGGCTAGCCTGTACGCGTAGATCGTCGAGGGCCAGATGGAAGTGGCAGACCTCGACATCGATGACTGCAGCGCATCCAGGATCTAGTGCCGCGGCTTAGTGCCGCGGCTGGTAACGTTCGCCCCGCTTCCAGCCCCCGTCGGCCCCGGGCCCGGCCACGACGATGATCCGTTGCTAGTGCGGGGGTCCGCTGGTCAGGGCACCGGAGGCGGGTCCGCCGCGGCCGTGCTGGTGGCGCGGTGGCGGCTGGGGGTGGTGATGCGAGGTGTGCGCCGTGCCTGGTCCGGCCCGGCGTAGTGCGGGCCGGACCGCCGGTTTCGCGTGGAAGATCGGGCTCCCGCGGATAGTTCGGTACCCGATAGGGTACCAAAGTCCCCAGGTGAGCCGAATATTCCACGATCTTTTTCGACAGCTGTGACGGATGGGTTGCAGGTGCGGGGAGCGGCGGGGACGGCGGCTGGGGTGGCGGCGCTTGGGGCCCTCAGGGCGTGACCGCCGCTTCGATCGTGAGCCGTCGCGCGGGCCGGTGCTCACGGTCGGCATAGGGCACGGGAACGACAACGACGGAACATCGTGATGCCTCGCGAGCGGGAGCAGGGCAGCACGGGCGTGCAGGACGGGGCTCACGGGGACCGCGGGCGGGTCCGCAGGACGGCCAGTCGTCGTCCGGGCGCGACCCTTCGCTGCCGGGTAACAGGGCCAACGCTGATTGATGCGGCACTAGTCACCACCTACGCTGACCTGCGGCTCGGCGGGACGGACGCGTCCGTCGTCGCCTTGGCAGGGCGCCGTGGCGCTAGCAGGATCGCCATGCTGAACCGCCGCCACTTCGCCGTCGTTCGCCCTCGTCACGCCAACGCGTTCGAACTTCTGCCCTAATTCCAACCAGTCTGCAGGAAGAATTCCTGGACAAGGGACGGCCGGGGATGTCCTCCACATTCATCACGCACCTGCGGGTCGCGGGCAAGCTGGTCAACGCCCGGGGCGTGCACCAGCTTTATCACAGCCGGATCTCCGGCTGGTCAGTGCTCGCGCTGGTACTCGCCGCCATGGTGACCGTGCTGGTCGCGGTGCTGTTCTCGCCCGCCGCCCCGATCCTGGCCAGGTACCTCGATGCGACCTGGCATTCCGTAAGCTAGCATCAGCGGACCCGTCGGCGGCATATGCGCCTTTGCATACCGCACGTGCCGAAGATGGTCAATCACAGGGATGCCATGATTGGGTCGTGGCGATAGACATTATTGGCAACCACGTAACAACCCGGTTTCACCAGGAGGCTCAGCATGCCTACGATCACTACCGCTGACGGCGCGGAAATCTTCTACAAGGACTGGGGCTCGGGGCAGCCGATCGTGTTCAGTCACGGCTGGCCGCTGTCGGCCGACGACTGGGACACCCAGATGCTGTTCTTCCTGCTGCACGGCTACCGCGTCATCGCCCACGACCGGCGCGGGCACGGACGCTCCACCCAGACCAGCGACGGTCACGACATGGACCACTACGCCGACGACCTGGCCGCGGTGACCGCGCATCTCGATCTCCAGGACGCCATCCATGTCGGGCACTCCACCGGGGGCGGCGAAGTCGTCCGCTACCTCGCCCGGCACGGTGAGAGCCGGGTGGCACGGGCGGTGCTGATCAGCTCGGTGCCGCCGCTGATGGTGCAGACCGACGCCAACCCCGGCGGCCTGCCCAAGAGCGTCTTCGACGACCTGCAGGCCCAGGTGGCCACCGGCCGGTCGGTGTTTTACCGGGCCCTGGCGTCGGGTCCGTTCTACGGCTTCAACCGGCCCGGCGTGGAGCCGGTGGAGGCGATCATCGAGAACTGGTGGCGGCAGGGCATGATGGGCGGGGCGAAGGCACACTACGACGGCATCGTGGCCTTTTCCCAGACCGATTTCACCGAGGACCTCAAGGGCATCACGGTCCCGGTCCTGGTCATGCACGGCGATGACGACCAGATCGTGCCCTACGCCGACTCCGGGCCGCTGTCCGCCAAGCTCGTCCAGAACGGGACGCTCAAGACCTACCACGGCTTCCCGCACGGCATGCCGACCACGCAGGCCGCGACGATCAACGCCGACCTGCTGGCCTGGCTGCAGTCCTGACCGGACGGCACATCACCAAGCCAGGGAGCTGCCGCACCGCGGCGGCTGGCACCCCTGATGCTCTTCACCACCGCATTGCTCGTCGTCCGCAACCAGCGCATCCTGGCAGCCTGGAACACCCGGCAGAAGAAAACGCCCGCCGCACCACCTCCGGCCTGCCCCCGAAAACCCGCAAACACCCCCGTAAGACCCTCGCCAGCCTGACCGCGGCACCACCATAACCAGCGCGCTCACCCCACGGGCAACCACGGCCGCCATCAACCATCCGTCGTCGGCACCCAGCCCCGCAACCTGCATATCCGTTGCTCGCGCGGCCACTGCTACGGCAACCTCTCTGTCGAGCACGCCTCAACACCTCTTTGCCGCGGGCGCGATGAGTTCCGGCCCCACCGCCGGTATGTATTGACGAGTTCGCCGGAATACCCCGGACGAACCGATCACAAGGGAGAATCCGATGTCAGACAGTCGCGCGGAAGACGAGGCCGCCATCCAGGCCGTACTGGTTGACTCCTACAAGGCGTGGGAGGCGGGCGACGCCGACGGCATGGTGGCCAGCTACACCGCGGACGCGACCGCCATCATGACCGGCTCGCTCCGCGACAGCCGTGACGTGATCCGCCAGAACATGGCCCTGGCCTTCGAGGGGCCACTCAAGAGCAGCTCGACCTGCAACAAGCAGCTCAGCCTCCGCTTCGTCGGCAGGGACGCCGCGATCGTCGTCAGCGAATCCGGCATCCTGTTCGCCGGCCAGACCGAGGTTCCGGACACGGGTAAGGTAAACGCGACCTGGGTTTTCGAGAAGCGGGACGGCCAGTGGCTGATCGCCGCCTATCACAACAGCCCGGTACTGGCGCCCGGGCAGTAAACCCTTCCCCGTAACCGGCAGTGACCGTGTGTAGTGGCGCAGGGCTCTGACGTCGCTGGCCCGATGTTCGAGCCCTGCCGTCGAACGGCGTGAAGCCCCTGGTAGAAGTAGGCCTTGACGAGAGATCAACTTCATAAGGGCTTCACGTGGACACCATCGTGACCTAGCGATCTTGATAGGAGCAGAGAAGGGGTGTGGGCGTGACGACGAAGGTGGAAGGCTTCGATCGCCTGGTCGAACCGTACCGTCCGGAGCTGCTGGCATACTGCTACCGGATGCTCGGCTCGGCTCACGACGCCGAGGACTTGGTCCAGGACACGTACCTGAGGGCGTGGCGGGCGCGGAATCAGTACGACGAGACTCGCAGCTCGCTGCGCACCTGGCTGTACCGGATCGCGACGAACGCCTGCCTGACCGCCTTGGAGGTCCGCGGCCGCCGACCGCTGCCGTCGGGGCTGGTGGCCGCGTCGGACCCGCTCGGGCCGCTCGTCCGGGGAGAGCACGTCGCCTGGCTCCAGCCCTTGCCGGACTCGTTGCTGGACGCGGGCGATCCGGCTAGAGCCGTGATCGACCGCAGCGGCCTGCGCCTGGCGTTCGCCGGCGCCCTGCAGCACCTGTCGGCGCGTCAGCGTGGTGCGCTGATCCTGCGTGACGTGCTCAGCTTCTCCGCGTCCGAGGCAGCGGAAATCCTCGGCACTACCGTCGTATCGGTGAACAGTTCCC